>CAMATX010000015.1 GCA_945861345.1 Comamonas sp. lk | reverse complement strand
TGCAGCTTGGCATCGGCCAAGATAGTGCGCTTGTCTTTGGCGTCTTGCAGGCCCTGGGCTTTGATGTAGTCCCACAGCTTTTTAATCACCGCTTGGCGCGTGATGGCCGCCTCGCCAATCACTGCAGCGAGCGCGGCGCTGGGCGTTTTGCCTGCGGCGGTGCTGGCTTTGCGTGGGGCTTTGGGGCTGGCGCTCTTGGCAGCAGCGCGCTTTTTGGCGGCCGGTGCGGCTTTATTGGCCGCCGTTTTGGCCGGTGCTTTGCCAGCCACTTTGGCGGCGGCCTTGGCCGCTGCGCGTGCTGGGGCGCCCGGGCGGGGCGGGAACTTGCTGGGCGCAAACTCAAAATTGACCTTGCCCGCTTCGCTGTCCCAGGCCAGCATGGCTTTAAAGGCACGGCGCGTGCGCATGCTGACAAACTTGTCCAGCAAATCGGTTTTGCCCGTACTCAGCAGCTTGCTCATTTGCTCGCGCGCGATGGGCTGCTGCAATATGATCTGCCCGCTCTTGAAGCTGCAGGTCGGCACGGTTTGCACCAGGCTGGGCACAGCGTGGTCGCAGACATAGTTTTTGCCATGCTCAAACACCAGGCCGCCGGTTTGGGCGCCGCACTGCGGGCAGCCGCCCAGGGGCTGCTGATCGCTGAAGTCGGCCAACTCACCATCGGCCTCGCCGGCTTTGTCGTCCCCAAAGTCGAATTCGAGCTTGTAGTTTTTGGTTTCTTCGTCCAGCTTCAAGACGATTTCGGCCGTGAAAGGCCAGCCCGCTTTGGAGCGAAAGCCGTCCAGCGGGCCGATCTTCTTGTCGCGCATGAACTGCTCCACCTCGATCAGCTCGAAGGTGCGCCCCGCCGGAGTTTTGCCAAAGGAAAAGCCGCAGCCTTCTTCGCTGCCGCTGGTACCGGTGCAGGCGTAGCGGCGGTAGTTTTCCTTGACGATGCCGCCGCAGTTCGGGCAGACCGTTTGCAGGGTGGCGTAGTCGCCGGGGATGGTGTCACGGTCGTATTCCTTGGCTTTTTTGACCATGCGCTCGGTCATGGCGGCGATCTCGGCCATAAAGGCTTCGCGCCCCATCTTGCCTTGCTCCATCAGGGCCAGCTTGTATTCCCACTCGCCGGTGAGCTCGGCTTTGGACAGCTCTTCCACGCCCAGACCGCGCAAAAGCGTCATGAGCTGAAAGGCTTTGGCCGTCGGGATCAGCTCGCGCCCCTCGCGCAACATGTATTTCTCGTTGAGCAGGCCTTCAATAATCGACGAGCGCGTGGCCGGGGTGCCCAGGCCTTTTTCGCGCATGGCTTCGCTGAATTCTTCGTCTTCCACGGTTTTGCCCGCGCCTTCCATGGCGCCAAGCAGCGTGGCCTCGGTGTAGCGCGCAGGCGGGCGGGTTTTGAGGCCTTTGGCCTCGGCGCTGTCGGTGCGTACTTTTTCGCCGGGCTGCACGGCCACCAGATTTTGGCCTTTGTCGCCGTCTTTGGCGTCGTCCACCTCGGCAGCGGCCTCTTTGCCGTAGACGGCCAGCCAGCCGGGCTCGACCAGCACGCGGCCGGTGGTTTTGAACTGGTGGCTCTGGGCACCCAAGGCCACGGTGCTGATGCGGGTGGTCACCTGGTATTCCGCAGCCGGGTAGAACACCGCAATAAAGCGGCGCACCACAAAGTCATAGAGCTTTTGCTCGGCGTCGGACAGGCCGCTGGGCGCCTGCAGCGTGGGGATGATGGCAAAGTGGTCGCTCACCTTGCTGTTGTCAAAGACTTTGCGGCTGGGCTTGATGTAGTGCTTGGCGATCGCGGTGCGCGCAAACGGGGCCAGGTGGCCCATGCTGCTCTTGGCGATCATGGCCATGGTCTCGTTCACCGTGGGCAGGTAATCTTCGGGCAGGTGGCGCGAGTCGGTGCGCGGGTAGGTGAGGGCTTTGTGCCGCTCGTACAGGCTTTGCGCCAGCGCCAGCGTGGTTTTGGCGGAAAAGCCAAAGCGGCCATTGGCCTCGCGCTGCAAAGTGGTCAGGTCAAACAGGCCGGGACTGCTTTTATTGCTAGGCTTGGCCTCCTCATGCACGCTGGCGGGTTGGCCGCGCACGGCGTCTGCAATTTGCTGGGCTTGGATTTGCGACCATAGGCGGTCTTCTTTTTTCTCGGCGTCGTCGGCGTCTTTTTTGTGCGCGGGGTCAAACCACTTGGCGGCGTAAGTGCCCGCTTGCGCGGCAAATTCAGCGTGGATCTCAAAGGAATCGCGGCTGATGACTTTGCGGATCTGCTCCTCGCGCTCCACCACCACCGACAGCGTGGGCGTTTGCACCCGGCCCACGGTGGTGAGGAAGAAGCCGCCGTCGCGGGAGTTAAAAGCCGTCATGGCGCGCGTGCCGTTGATGCCCACCAGCCAGTCGGCCTCGGAGCGGCAGCGCGCCGCGTCGGCCAGGGGCTGCATTTGGGCATTGGTGCGCAAATGGGCAAAGCCGTCGCGGATGGCCTGCGGCGTCATCGACTGCAGCCACAAGCGGCTGACGGGCTTGCCCAAAGGCTTGGCGCCACCTGCGTATTGCTCGATGAGACGGAAAATCAGCTCGCCCTCACGCCCGGCGTCGCAGGCGTTAATCAGTTGCGCCACGTCTTTGCGCTTGGCCAGTTTGACCACGGCGTTCAGGCGCGTTTTGGTTTTGTCCACCGGCTTTAAGTCAAAGTGCGGCGGAATGACGGGCAGGTGCGCAAAACTCCATTTGCCGCGTTTGACGTCATAGGCCTCGGGCGCCTGGATCTCCACCAAGTGGCCCACGGCGCTGGAAACGACGTAGCTCTCGTTTTCAAAATACTCGTCGTGCTTTTCAAATTTGCCCACGCTGCTGGTGAGCGCGCGCACGATGTCTTGCGCCACCGAGGGCTTTTCTGCGATGACCAGCGTCTTGCCTGAAACTACGTTTTTCATATGACTACAATCCATTTCCTCGCGCACGCACGGGCGCGCACCCACACAGGCGCACACATGCGCGCCCATACGATCCACCATACCAAATTTTTCAGTGCCTCCAAAATCTGCCGCTGCGCCCTCTTCGCGCCGACTTCAGGTCCGCAAGTCGGGCATCCACGGTAAAGGTGTATTTGCGCTGCGCGACTTTGCCGAAGGCCAGACCCTGATCGAGTACCTGGGCGAGGTCATCAGTTGGGAGGAGGCGCAAAAGCGCCACCCCCACGATCCGGCCAACCCCAACCACACGTTTTACTTCCATATTGACGACACACGCGTGATCGACGGCCTGCACCAGGGCAACGCGGCCAAGTGGATTAACCACGCCTGCGACGGCAACTGCGAGGCCGATGAGGTGCGGGGCCGCATCTTTATCAAGGCGCTGCGCAACATCCAAGCCGGCGAGGAGCTGACCTACGACTACGGCCTGGTTACCGACGAGCCCTACACCCGCAAACTCAAGGCCGAATACCCCTGCTGGTGCGGTTCGCCCCAATGCCGGGGCACCATGCTCGCGCCCAAACGGCGCAACTGGCGCAAGGACTAAAGCGCCATGACCGGGGCTGGCTTGTCCGCGCCGCTGCGCTGGCCCGCCGAGGCGGTGTGGGAGGCCTTGGCCGCCCAGCTGCCGGGCTTGTCGGTGGAAATTTTGCCCAGCCTGCCCTCGACCAATACCGCCCTGATGGAGCGCGCCCGCCAAGGCCGCACCGAACCGGTGTTTCTGGTCGCCGAGCAACAAACCCAAGGCCGCGGCCGCCTGGGCCGCCAGTGGCTGAGCGATGGCGCAGGCGCGCTGCCTCTGACTTTTTCCCTGGGCCTGGTGCTCGAACCCCAAGACTGGTCGGGCCTGTCGCTGGCCGTCGGTTTGGCGGTGGCGCAAAGCCTGCACCCGCAGATCGGGCTCAAATGGCCCAATGACTTGTGGCTGCACGAGCGCAAGCTGGGCGGCATCCTGATCGAGACGGCGCATTACGCAGGCTTGCGCTACGCGGTCATTGGGATTGGCATCAATATCGCGCCGCGCCCGGCCGAGGGTTTGCGCACGCCGCCCGCGTGCTTACAAGAGCTGCTGCCAGACGTGGATGCAGCCCAGGCCTTTGGCTTGGTGGCGCCGGCCGTGGC
The DNA here is from genome assembly GCA_945861345.1 of Comamonas sp. lk. GTDB lineage: Bacteria > Pseudomonadota > Gammaproteobacteria > Burkholderiales > Burkholderiaceae_C > Allorhodoferax. Next base: position 32,079 of record CAMATX010000015.1, on the reverse strand, counting down.
GCTGGCGGTGCTGGATTTTTGTGACCAGGGCTTGGCGCCGGTGCGCGCCGCCTACCAGGCGCGCAATGTGCTGCTGGGCCGGGAGGTGCTGTGCAGTGATGGGCGCGCCGGTCTGGCCCGGGGCATTGATGCCCAGGGCGCGCTGATCGTGCAAACCGAGACGGGTGTCATCAAGATCAGCAGCGCCGAGGTCAGCGTGCGGCCCGCTGCGGGGCCGACGCTTTAGCGTGATTTAGCGGCTGATGACGCGCGCCATCTCGAGGCACTTGTTGGAGTAGCCCCACTCGTTGTCATACCAGGTGACGATTTTGACGAAGGTGCTGTCCAGCGCAATGCTGGCGTCGGCGTCAAAAATCGAGGTGCGCGGGTCGCCACGAAAGTCGGTGGCCACCACTTTGTCCTCGGTGTAGCCCAGCACGCCGCGCAGCGCGCCTTCGCTTTGGGCCTTCATCTCGGCGCAGATCTCGGCCATGGTGGCCGGGTGCTTGAGCTCGCAGGTCAGGTCCACGGCCGACACATCGCTGGTGGGTACGCGAAAGGACATGCCGGTGAGCTTTTTGTTGAGTTCAGGAATCACCACGCCCACGGCTTTGGCCGCGCCGGTGCTTGAAGGAATGATGTTTTCCAGGATGCCGCGTCCGCCGCGCCAGTCTTTGTTGGAGGGGCCGTCGACGGTTTTTTGGGTCGCCGTGGCGGCATGCACCGTAGTCATGAGGCCGCGCTGGATGCCCCATTTGTCATGCAGCACCTTGGCCACGGGGGCCAGGCAGTTGGTGGTGCACGAGGCGTTGGAGACGATGGCCTGGCCGGCGTAGGTGCTGTGGTTGACGCCAAAGACAAACATGGGCGTGTCGTCTTTGCTGGGCGCGGACATGATGACTTTTTTGGCGCCTGCTGCCAGGTGCTTCTCGGCGCTGGCTTTGTCCAGGAAAAGGCCTGTGGCCTCGATCACCACGTCGGCGCCAATAGCGCCCCAGGCCAACTGGGCCGGGTCGCGCTCTTGGGTCAGGCGGATGGTTTTGCCATTGACTACCAAGGCGCCGTCTTGGACGGAGACTTCGCCTGCAAAGCGGCCGTGCACGCTGTCATAGCGCAGCATGTATGCAAGGTAATCGGGCTCGAGCAAGTCGTTGATACCGACGACCTCGATGTCCGCAAAATTTTGAATGGCTGCACGAAACACCATGCGCCCGATGCGGCCAAAACCGTTGATACCTACTTTGATAGTCATTAAAAGCTCCAGGAATAAAAAAGGTTTAGCGCTTGCGCTGCAAAGCGGCTTGGACGGTGTCGGCCACGTTCTCGGGCGTGAAACCAAAGTGCTTGAACAGGACCGGGCCCGGACCGGATTCGCCATAGACGTCGATGCCCACGACCGCAGCGCAGCCGTATTTCCACCAGCCGCCGGTCGCGCCCATTTCCACCGCAATACGTGGCAGGCCGGCCGGCAGCACGGCGGCTTTGTAGGCCTCGCTTTGCAGGTCAAAGGTGGTGGTGCTGGGCATAGAGACCACGCGCACTGCAATCTTGCGGGTGGCCAGCAGCGCTTGGGCCTGCAAGGCCAGTTGCACTTCCGAGCCGGTGGCAATGATGAGCGCCTGGGCTTTTTTCTTTAGGCCCACTTCGGAGGGTTCGGCCAGCACATACGCGCCTTTGTTGATAGCGTCCAGCCCGCAGGCCTGGGGCGCCAGCTCGGATTCGGCCTTGGGTGCGTAACTGATGTTTTGGCGCGAGAGTAAGAGCGCGGTGGGCTTGTGGCTGTTTTGCAAGGCCACGGTCCAGGCCACGGCGGTCTCGGCCGTATCGGCCGGGCGCCACACGTCCAGGTTGGGAATCAGGCGCAGCGATGCGGCGTGCTCTATGGACTGGTGCGTGGGCCCGTCTTCGCCCAGTCCGATGCTGTCGTGGGTGAACACATGGATGACGCGCTTTTTCATGAGCGCCGCCATGCGGATGGCGTTGCGCGAGTAGTCGCTAAAGGTCAGGAAGGTGCCGCCGTAGGGGATAAAACCGCCATGCAGTGCCATGCCGTTCATGATGGCGGCCATGCCGAACTCGCGCACGCCGTAGTTGATATGGCGCCCGCCGCGCAGCTGGCCCGTGCTATCAGCGCTTTGCACCAGCTGGCCTTGCGCGTCAAAACGCACCTGGGGCGTAGACGGCGTGTTGGTCAGGTTGGAGCCGGTCAGGTCGGCCGAGCCGCCCAGCATCTCAGGCACGGCGGCGGTGAAATGCTCCAGCGCCAGCTGCGAGGCTTTGCGCGAGGCCACGGTTTGCGCTTTGGTGTGGGCATCGACCACGGCGTTGACGGCGGTTTGCACGAAGTTCTTGGGCAGCTCGCCTTTCATGCGGCGCACAAATTCTTTGGCCAGCGCGGGGTGCGCGGCTTTGTAGGCGGCAAAACGGGTGTTCCAGGCTTTTTCGCGGGCGCGGCCGGCGTCTTTGGCGTCCCAGTCGGCGTACACCGATTTGGGCACCACAAAAGGTGGGTGGTCCCAGCCGATCGCAGCGCGGGTGAGGGCGATTTCGTCGGCGCCCAAGGGCTCGCCGTGCGCTTTGGAGGTGTTGGCGCGGTTGGGGCTGCCCTTGCCGATAGCGGTTTTGCAAACGATGAGCGTAGGTTTGTTGGTGCTGGCTTTGGCTTTGGCAATCGCGTTGGATACCGCCTGCACATCGTGGCCGTCCACTTTGTCGATCACGTTCCAGCCGTAGGCGGCAAAACGCTGGGCGGTGTTATCGATGAACCAGGGCGCCACCTGTCCGTCGATGGAAATGCCGTTGTCGTCGTACAGCGCGACCAGCTTATTGAGTTTCCAGGCGCCTGCCAGTGCGCAGGCCTCGTGGCTGATGCCTTCCATCATGCAGCCGTCGCCCAAAAACGCATACGTGTGGTGGTCCACGATGGCGTGGCCGTCGCGGTTGAACTGGGCGGCGAGCATTTTCTCGGCCATGGCCATGCCCACCGCGTTGCTGATGCCTTGGCCCAGCGGGCCGGTGGTGGTCTCCACACCCGGGGTGATGTCCACTTCGGGGTGGCCGGCGGTTTTGCTGTGCAGTTGGCGAAAGTTCTTGAGCTCGGCCATGGGCAGTGTGTAGCCGCTCAGGTGCAGCAAAGCGTACAGCAGCATGGAGCCGTGGCCGTTGGAGAGCACAAAGCGGTCGCGGTTGGCCCAATGGGGGTTGACCGGGTTGTGCTGCAAATGCTGGCCCCACAAAGCCACCGCAATATCGGCCATGCCCATGGGCGCGCCAGGGTGACCCGAGTTGGCTTGTTGAACTGCGTCCATTGCAAGCGCGCGGATTGCGCTTGCCATTTGCTGGGTGTTGGCCATGGGAGGGGCTCCGGTAGGGTGCGGGTGGGGAAAGGGTCGCTGCGGGAGCGAGGCTGCATTTTAGCGGCGCGCCGCTAAAGCAAGTCCGATTGCACGCGTGCTTGGGCGGGCCGGCTTAACGCGCGTCAGCCGCTTCGCACAAGGCGCGCAGCGCGTCGGTCAGCGCCTGCGCCTGCGCGGGTTTGCGCAGGTACACGTCTACCTGCGGCTGCCTGGCGGCCGCCCCGGCTCCGGCCAAAGCTGCCGAGAGCATCAAAATGCCGATACGGGGGAAGCGCGCACGCATGCGCTGGGCAATGCTGTGGCCGTCCTCGCCCGGCAGGTTCAGGTCCAGGACCAAGGCGTGTGCGCTCGATTGGGCGAGCGCTGCATCGAGCGCCGCGCCGCTGTCCACGCCGCGTACCTCAAAGCCTTGTTCGCGCAAGTGGTCACATAAGGCCTCTTGCACGGCCAGGTTGTCCTCGACGATGACGATGGAGTACGGGGACATGCGCGTGCGGGCCTTTGGGTGCTAGGGGGGGGCGTGTACGCCCTCGGTCAGCGTGAACCAGAACACCAGTTGCGCACCCTCTTGGCTCATGTGGATGCGGCTGCCCATGGCCAAAGCCAATTGCTGGGACAGCCACAGCCCCAGGCCAGTGCCGGAAAAGCGCGAGGCAGAGGGTGCACGGTAGTGGCGTTCAAATACTTTTGTCGGATCGGGCACACCGGCCGGACCGATGGCGCTGCGCACCGCAAACTGCAGCTGCGTGGGCTGGCCGCGCCAGTGCAGGCGGCCAATTTGCAGTGCGATGGGGCTCTCGGGCGGGGCGTATTTCAGGGCGTTACCCAAAAGGTTGTTCAAAATGATCTGCAGGTAGGCCGTGCTGCCCGTCCAAGGTAGGCTGGCGTCTTGGGCATGGTCATAGCGCACCGCAATGCGGTCGGCCGGTGCCTGGGCAGCGTCACACAGCGACTGGATCAAGGGCGACAGCAGCGACTGGGGCGCAAACACGCTGGCCTCGGCCGATAAGGCGCCGCCTTCAAACCGGCTGACCTGGCTGCAACTGTCCAAGATGTCTACGATATTGGCCACCGCCTGTTGCAGCCTTTGCTCCCACAGCGCGCTTTGCGCCGGCGTTGCGGCCTGTGCCAAGGCTTTGCTGCCCAAGGCGATCACCGTGAGCGGCGTCTTGATTTCGTGCACCAGCAGGTCCATCAGGTGCTGCTGCGCCGCAATCGTTGGGCTGGAATGGCGCTCGGCGCGCGCTGCTTGTGGCATGGTCAAAGCGGGACAATGGAAGTTACAGAGTGCGTGGACAGGTCCGCGCAGGCGTTAACCCCTGACTGTAGCGTCAATAGGCGGCCCCTAGGTTTGGAGGGGCAGGGTTCACACAAGGCGGGCACAATGCGCCGCCCTCCTCCCACTTGTTTTGTCAAAAGGCGCGTATGAGTTTGCTCTTTTCCCCGCTGACCCTGGCCAGCCCGCAAGGCGATCTGACTTTGCCCAACCGCATCGTGGTGGCGCCCATGTGCCAGTACGCTGCGCACGACGGTTTGGCCAACGACTGGCATTTGATGCACTGGGGCAATTTGCTCAACAGTGGCGCCGGCCTGTTCACCATCGAGGCCACCGCCGTGCTGCCCGAGGGGCGCATCACCCCGGCCTGTCTGGGCCTGTGGGACGAGGCCACCGAGGCGGCGCTGGCCGGGCATTTGCACCGCGCGCGTGCCCTGGCGCCGCAGGTGGCTGTGTGTATCCAGCTGGCCCACGCCGGGCGCAAGGCTTCAAGCGCCGTGCCCTGGGCGGGTGGGCAGTTGCTCAGCGCCGCGCAGGGTGGCTGGACGCCCGAGGGCCCTTCGGCGCTGCCCCAACTCCCGCAAGAAAGCCCGCCGCGCGCCATGGACGCGGCCGCCATGGCCCGGGTGCGCGATGCCTTTGTGCGCGCCGCCGAGCGCGCCCACGCGATGGGTGTGGACGCCATCGAGCTGCACGCGGCGCATGGCTATTTGCTGCACGAGTTTTTGTCGCCACTGGCCAACCAGCGCAGCGACGCCTATGGCGGCAGTCTGGACAAGCGCATGCGCTATCCGCTGGAGGTGTTCGCCGCCGTGCGCAAAGCCTACGGCGGCGTGCTGGGGGTACGTATTTCGGCCTCTGACTGGGTGCAAGGCGCCTGGGACTGCGACCAAAGCGCCGTGCTGGCGCAGCGCCTGCGCGATGCGGGGTGCAACTTCATCCACGTGTCCAGCGGGGGCGTCTCGCCCCAGCAAAAGATTGCACTGGGGCCCAACTACCAGGTGCCGTTTGCGCGCCAGATCCGCCAAGCCTGCGGCATGCCGACCACCGCCGTGGGCCTGATTACCGAGGCGCAGCAGGCAGAGGCCTTGCTGCAAGCGGGCGATGCCGATCTGGTGGCCCTGGCCCGCGCTTTTTTGTACCAGCCACGCTGGGGCTGGCAGGCCGCTGCCGCCTTAGGCGGGCAGGTGCAGGCGCACCCGGCCTACTGGCGCAGCCTGCCGCGCGAGGCCCAGGCCGTGTTTGGCCAAGTGGCTATTGGCGGGCGCTAAAGCGCCGTTGGTTGTCGGACACTACACTCGTGTTTGGATTGCCCGGGCCATTGCGCGCCCTGGCTGGCGCTGCCCGCGCGCCCTTTTTTTTTGCATGATGGATTGCCTATGACCACCGCTACCTACGCCGCGCGGCGCGCCCGCCTGGCAGAACACCTGGGCGCCCAAGGCCTGGCCCTGTTGCCCACCGCGCCCGAACAACAGCGCAACCGCGACGCCGACTTTCCCTACCGCTTTGACAGCTATTTCCACTACCTGTGCGGCTTTAGCGAGCCTGGCGCCTGGCTGCTGATCACCGGCAGCGGGCGCAGCATCTTGTTTTGCCAGCCCAAAGACCTGGAGCGCGAAATCTGGGACGGCTACCGCCTGGGCCCGGATGCAGCCCCGGCCGCGCTCGGCGTCGACGAGGCCTATCCGCTGTCCGAACTCGATGCGCGGGTGAGCACCTTGCTCGACGGCTGCGAGGCCGTGTGGTACCCCTTTGCCACCCACCAAGGGCTGGAGAGCCGGGTGCAGGGCTGGCTGCAGCCCTTGCGCGACCGCGTGCGCTATGGCGCTTTGTGCCCCGGCGCCCAGCGCGACCTGTGCGAGCCGCTGGACGAAATGCGCCTCATCAAGGACGCGCACGAACAAAACACCATGCGCCGGGCCGGGCAGATCAGCGCGGGCGCGCACATCCGCGCCATGCAAACGAGCGCGCGCATGCTGCGCGCCGGCCAGGAGGTGCGCGAGTACCACCTGGAGGCCGAGCTGCTGCACGAGTTTCGCCGCCATGGCGCGCAGGCGCCGGCGTACACCTCCATCGTGGCGGCAGGCGCCAACGCCTGCGTGCTGCACTACCGCGCCGACACCGCCCTGGTGCGGCCAGGCCAATTGGTGCTGATCGACGCCGGCTGCGAGCTCGATGGCTACGCCTCGGACATCACCCGCACCTTCCCGGCCAACGGGCGCTTTACCGGTCCGCAGCGCACTTTGTACGACTTGGTGCTGGCCTCGCAAGAGGCGGCAGTGGCCGCCACCCGGCCCGGCGCACGCTTTACCGATCCGCACGATGCGGCGGTGGCGGTACTGGCCCAGGGCATGCTCGATGTGGGTTTGCTGGACAAAAACAAGGTAGGTGGCTTGCACGATGTGATCGAAAAGCGCGCTTATTTCCAGTTTTATATGCACCGCACCGGCCACTGGCTGGGGCGTGATGTGCACGATTGCGGCGCCTACACCGAGCCCTCGGAAATTGGCGATGCCAGCACGCGCCTGGATGCGCTGACCGGCCAGACCATTGTCAGCCGACCCGCGCGCATCTTGCGCGAGGGCATGGTGCTGACCATCGAGCCGGGCATTTACGTGCGCCCGGCGCCCGGCGTGCCGGCGCATTTCCACGACATTGGCATCCGTATTGAGGACGACGCTTTGGTGACCGCGCAGGGCTGCGAGCTGATGAGCCGTGGCGTGCCGGTGCAGGCCGACGCCATCGAAGCCTTGATGAAAGACTAAGCGCATGCGCCGCACCTCCTCTCGCCTGTGGGCGTTTGCCCCCTTGATTAGCCTCGCCGCGTGGGCCCAGGAGGCACCGCCTGCCGATGGTGCGCCTGCGCCGGCCCCCAAAGCCAGCACCCCCGCCGCGCCCAAAAGCCCAGCGGGCAAAGCGCCCGAGGCGACCCTCAAGGCGGTGGAAGTTCGCGCCAACCAAGAAAGTGATACACGCAGGCTGTCCACGGCCGCCAAAATCGTGGTGGGGCGCGAAGAAATCGAGCGCTATGGCGACACCTCCATGGGCGAACTGCTCAAACGCCTGCCGGGTGTGGTCAGCGGCGGTCGGCCCGGGCGCGGCGGCCCGCCCCAAATGCGCGGCTTAGGCGGCGGCTACACCCAAATCCTGATTGACGGCGAGCGCGCACCACGCGGCTTTTCGCTCGAAGATTTGGCCCCCGAGCAGGTCGAGCGCGTCGAAATTTACCGCGCCCCCACCGCCGAGACCGGCGCGCGCGCGATTGCTGGCACCATCAACATCATCACGCGCGGCGGCTACATCAAGTACCTCAACAACTTGAGCTTGGGCGCGGGCCTGGAAAACGGCAAGACCAGCCCTGGCCTGTCCTGGACGCGCAGCGACACCACCGCCGAGGGCTTGAGCTACACCTTGTCAGTCTCGGCCATGCGTATGGACCGATCCAACGACGACGCCAAAAGCACGCGCACCGACAGCCTTTTGAATCCGGCAGCGCCGGTACTTTTGCAAACCATGGACGAACGCACCGTGGCCGACAGCCAGCGCGACATGATGCACCTCAACGGCCGCTTGCAATGGGGTGCGCCCGGCGCTGACACGCTGATGCTCATGCCTATGCTCATCATGAGCCAGGGCGGCGGTACCTCCAGTAGTGTTCTGAGCCAAAGTGGCGGCGATTTGCCCTATGCCACCAGCGCCTCCAACACCGACAGCCGCTTTGCCACGCTGCGCCTGGCCGGCTCCTGGAGCCACCGGCTGGACAACGGCGCGCGCCTGCAGGTCAATGCCAATGGCGGTAACAGCCAGTGGAACAACAGCGCGCTACGCCAGCAAAACGGCGGCACCAGCGGTGGTGTGGCAATAGGGCCGATTACGTCTTCGCAGTCTTCAACGCAAAAAGAAACCAGCGTCAGCGGCAACGGCAAGTACTCGCAGCTCGTCGCCGACAAGCACAGCCTGGTTGCTGGCCTGGAGCTGGAGGCCAGTCAGCGCGATGAAAACGCCAGCACGCTGCGTAACGGCGAGTCGCCGCTGTCCGACTTTGACGGTAACTTATCTGCCGCTAGCCGCCGCCTGGCCGTGTACGCGCAGAACGAATGGGAGCCCAATCCGCACTGGGCGGCCCATGCGGGACTGCGCTTAGAAAACATCCGCACCAGTGGCAGCGTGGCGGTCGATGCGCCTACGGTCAGCAATGAAAGCAGTGTGCTCACGCCCTTGTTGCACGCGGTGTGGCGCCCGGATTTGGCCGCAAAAGACCAGTTTCGCGCCAGCCTCACGCGCAGCTACCGCTCGCCCGATTTGGCGCGTTTGATTGCCCGCCCGACCATCAACAGTTTTTACCTCAACCGAGGCAGCAATACCGAGCTGCACCCCGACAGCGCAGGCAACCCCGACCTGATGCCCGAACTGGCCGTGGGGCTGGACGTGGCTTTTGAGCATTACCTCTCGGGCGGCGGCTTGCTCAGTGCCAATGTGTTTGTGCGCAAGATAGACAACCTGATGCGTAATCGGGTGGCACTGGAGTCGGTTTCCTGGGCAGATGCACCGCGCTGGGTCTCGCGCATGCAAAACATTGGCAACGCGATCACCAGCGGCGTGGAGTTGGAGGCCAAATTTCGGCTGCGCGAGATCGATCCCGAGGCTCCGGCGCTGGACATTCGCGCCAACATGAGCATTTTTCGCTCGCAGGTGCTGGACGTTCCCGGCCCCAATAACCGCTTGGAGCAGCAGGCCGACGGCGTGCTCAACCTGGGCGCCGACTACCGCCTAAGCAGCATGCCGCTGCGCCTGAGCGGCAATATCAACTGGACGCCAGGCTTTAGCACACGCTTATCGGACGCTAAAGAGGTATTTCAGGGGGACAAACTGGTGGCCGATGCCTCGGCGCTGTGGATTTTCAACCCCAGCTTGCAGCTGCGCCTGTCGGCGAGCAACTTCCTGCCGCGCAAATACCCCACGGGCGGCACCGTCTTGTCCAACACCCTGGCTGGCCTGCCGACGCGGGACATGACGCTGAACAACCCGCCGTCCTATGTGAACTACCAGGCGCGGCTGGAGCTCAAGCTCTGATCGTGCGGGGTGTGCAGACTTGCGTGATAGAAACTATCAATCAGTTAGTGCATTTCAATTGGCGTTTTTAATAGACCCTGCCTATGATTGCGCCCATGTCGATAGAGATTCCTTTATCGGCAGTTCGTCAATCACGCAAGGAGTCTGACCATGTCAACAACGCAAGTACCGCAAATTAAAACCCTGGCCAATCTGGAGGCCGCCTTCGCCGGCGAGTCGATGGCGCACATCAAGTACCGCTATTTCGCCAAACTGGCGCGCGAGATGGGCGACGAGCTGACCGCCCGCACTTTTGAAGAGACGGCCGCCCAGGAGGTCTTACACGCCTTTGGGCACCTGGACCTGCTCTACCCCAAAAACCAGATGACGCCAGCGCGCGCGCTGCAAATCGCTATCGACGGCGAAACCTATGAGTATTCGGAGATGTACCCCGGTTTCCGGCAAACCGCCCAGGCCGAGGGCGATGCGGCGGCGGTCGCCGAAATGGACGCGCAAATATCCGAGAGCAAAGAGCACGCGGCCGCATTTGCCGCAGCGCTGCAGGCCTCCCAGGCTTTGCAGGCCACGCTGCAAAAAGCACAAAAGCGCTTTGCCGCGCTGGCCAAAGTGGAGGAGCGGCACGCCGCGCATTACCAATCCATGCTGGCGACCGTGCAGGCTTGATGCTGGCGCGTTGCGCTAGTTAAAACCTTTTTAAAAACCTAAGAGAGCGAGAAATTTATGAAAACCTATGTGTGCATTGTGTGCGGCTTTGTGTATGACGAGGCCGCCGGGCGGCCCGAAGACGGTATCGCGCCGGGAACCCTGTGGGCCGACGTGCCAGCCAGCTGGGCCTGCCCGGACTGTGGCGTTGCGAAGGCCGATTTCGAGCCAGTGGAGGTCTGAGCATGGACGCCGCACTGCCGCTGGTGATCGTGGGTGCCGGCCTGGCCGGCTGGACAACGGCGCGCGAAGTGCGCAAGCGCGCCCCCGATCGCGCCATCGTCCTGATCAGCGCTGATGCGGCGGACTTTTATGCCAAGCCCACGCTGTCCAACGCTTTGGCGCAAAAGCGCACGGCGGCGCAGTTGGTGACCACGCCGGCCGCGCAAATGGCACAGACGGCGCAGGTGCAGTTGCACGCCCACTGCACCGTGCGCCGCCTGGACACCGCCACCCAGACGGTGCATTTTGACGACGCCCAGGGCGTGGCGCAGCAGATGCGCTATGGCCAATTGGTGCTGGCCACTGGCGCGCACCCCATCGCCTTGCCCCTGGCCGGTGATGCGGCGCACTCCGTGCGTGCAGTCAACCATTTGCAGGATTTGGCCGCTTTTCACCAGGCGCTGGGCCCAGCGCCCAAGACGGTACTGGTGATCGGCGCAGGCCTGATTGGCTGCGAGTTTGCCAACGACTTGCTTTTGGGTGGCTACGCGGTGCATGTGGTCGATCCGGCGCCCCGGCCCTTGGCATTGCTGCTGCCGCAGGGCGCGGGCGAGGCTTTGGGCACGGCGCTCCAGGCGCAAGGTGTGGTTTGGCACATGGGCACCACGGTGCAAAACCTGGCCCACAGCGCCGATGGGCGTGTCCAGGCCACTTTGGCCGATGGCAGCGTGGTGTTGGCCGACAGCGTGCTCAGCGCCGTGGGCTTGCGTTCTGAGACGGCCTTGGCCAGCGCAGCCAGCATCGCATGTGACCGTGGCGTGCTGGTCGATGCATATGTGCAAACCAGCGTGCCGGACGTCTATGCCTTGGGTGATTGTGCGCAGTACGCCAGCGCGGGCGGGCGCACATTGCCCTATGTGATGCCCATCATGAACGCCGCTAAGGCGCTGGCGGCCACCCTGAGCGGCGAACCCACGGCCTTGGTGTTTCCACTGATGCCGGTGGCCGTCAAGACGCCGGCCTTGCCCATCGTGGTGGCCGCGCCCCACCCGGCAACGCAAGGGCAGTGGCTGCAGGACCCACCCGCCCCGGCGGGCGAAGGTGGCGTATGGCGCTTTGTGGATGCGCAGGCGCAGATGCGCGGTTTTGTGCTCACGGGCAAGCAAACGGCGCGGCGCATGGAGTTGTCCAAGGCCTCCGTGCTGTAAGCACCTGCTGACTACAATCGGTCGCTTCACCCGTACCGCGCTGTGGGGCAGACCGAGTCGCCCGGCGCACAAGGAAGCACGATGGCACACGACGCAAGCACTCCACCCTCAGGCACTGGCAACTCGGAGGCCGACGATAAAAGGGCCGAACTGCGCCGTGCTGCCCTGGAATACCACCAATTTCCAACGCCGGGAAAGATATCCATCGCCCCCACCACCCAGCTGGTCAACCAGCACGACTTGGCGCTGGCCTATTCGCCTGGCGTAGCCGCGCCCTGCGAAGAAATCGCCAGAGACCCCAACGCGGTCTACAAGTACACCAGCCGGGGGAACCTGGTGGCAGTGATTACCAATGGCACGGCCGTGCTGGGCCTGGGTGATATCGGCCCACTAGCGGCCAAGCCGGTGATGGAGGGCAAAGCGGTTTTGTTTAAAAAGTTTGCCGGCATTGACGTGTTTGACATCGAGGTTGACGAAAAGCACGACCTGGACAAGCTGGTGGACATCATCGCCTCGCTGGAGCCGACTTTTGGCGGCATCAACCTCGAAGACATCAAAGCACCCGACTGTTTTTATGTGGAGCGCAAGCTGCGCGAGCGTATGAAGATCCCGGTGTTCCACGACGACCAGCATGGCACCGCTATTGTGGTGGGCGCAGCGCTGCTCAACGGGCTCAAGGTGGTGGGCAAGTCGCTCAAAGAAATCAAACTGGTGACCTCAGGCGCCGGCGCGGCGGCTTTGGCTTGCCTGCAACTGCTCGTCAAGCTGGGCGTGCCTCGCGAAAATATTTATGTCACCGACCTGGTGGGTGTCGTATACGAAGGCCGCACCGAGTTGATGGACGCGGACAAGGCGCAATTCACCCAGAAAACTGATGCGCGCACGCTGCGCGACGTGATTGCCGGTGCGGATGTATTTTTAGGCCTGTCCGCAGGCGGCGTACTCAAGCCCGATATGGTGAAAAGCATGGCGGCGCGGCCACTGATTTTTGCACTGGCCAATCCGACGCCCGAAATCCTGCCCGAAGAGGTCAAAGCCGTGCGCGATGACGCCATCATGGCCACCGGGCGCAGCGATTACCACAACCAGGTCAACAATGTCTTGTGTTTTCCGTACATCTTTCGGGGGGCACTGGACGCCGGTGCCTCGACGATCACGGTGGAGATGGAAATTGCTGCGGTCTACGCCATAGCCGAGCTGGCCCAGGCCGAGCAAAGCGATGTGGTCGCTGCCGCATACGCCGGCGAGCAACTGGCCTTCGGCCCCGAATACCTGATCCCCAAGCCTTTCGATCCACGTTTGATGATCAAGATCGCCCCTGCCGTGGCCCAGGCCGCAGCCGACAGCGGCGTGGCGCTGCGCCCGGTACAGGATATGGAGGCCTACCGCGAGCAGTTGCAAAGCTTTGTGTATGCCTCGGGCACGACCATGAAGCCGATATTTACGGCGGCCAAAAACGGCCTCAAAAAGCGCGTGGCCTTTGCCGAAGGCGAGGACGAGCGGGTGCTGCGGGCGGTGCAAATCGTGGTCGATGAGGGCATCGCCATGCCCACATTGATCGGGCGCCCGGCCATCATTGCCGAACGCATTACCAAATTCGGGCTGCGCCTGCGCGAGGGCCAGGACTATGCCGTGGTCAATGTGGAGCGCGACGAGCGTTACCGCGATTTTTGGCAAACCTACCACCGCATGACCGAGCGCAAAGGCGTGACGGTGCAGGTGGCCAAGATCGAGATGCGCCGGCGCCTGACGCTGATTGGATCCATGCTCCTGCAAAAAGGCTATGTGGACGGCCTCATTTGTGGCACCTGGGGTACCACGGGGCTGCACCTGGGCTATATCGACCAGGTCATTGGTAAACGCGCGGCGCCTGTCGGCTCATCGGGCGAATCTTTGCCCATCTACGCGTGTATGAACGGCTTGATGCTGCCCGGACGCCAGCTGTTTTTGGTCGACACCCATGTCAATTACGACCCCACGGCGGCCGAATTGGCGCGCATCACCATCATGGCTGCCGAGGAGATGTTGCGCTTTGGCTTCAAGCCCAAGGCCGCTTTGCTCAGCCACTCCAACTTTGGCAGCAGCAATGAACCCAGCGCTGTGAAGATGCGCGCCACTTTGGAACTTTTGCGCCTCGACGCCCCTTGGCTAGAGGTGGATGGCGAAATGCATGGTGATGTGGCGCTCGACGGCCATGCGCGCGAGGCTTTGATGCCCAACACCACCTTGCACGGGGATGCCAATTTGCTGGTTTTGCCCAATATTGATGCCGCCAACATTGCCTATAACTTGCTCAAAACCGCTGCCGGCGGCAATATTGCTATTGGCCCCGTGCTCTTGGGTGCAGCCAAACCGGTGCATGTGCTCACTGCCAGCACAACCGTGCGGCGCATTGTCAACATGACCGCGTTGACCGTGGCCGACGCTAACGCCACCCGTTAGAGGCGCCACCCCCCCCGCAAAAACCCTGTCAAGGGCAAACCCTGAGGGGTGTGGGCCTACTTTTGTGGCAGGTATTGCCTTTTTTCGCCAGATGGGAGAGAATCCTACTTGGTGTTTTTAGCGATTTTTTCGATTGTTGGTGGGTTTTTATCGTGTTTTTGATAGCCAAAGCGGCGTCAAGTCGGTGGTTTAGGGTAATTCTTCTTTCATTATGTGGAATTGAGTGGGCCCGATTTGCCAGTTTGATTGCGCTGATGGTCACGATGGGCTGCGGCTTGGCCCTGGCATCTTCTGCGGGTTTGGCGAGCTTGGGCCCGGACATTTCAGAGCAGGCATTGCCTGCGCAGGGTGTCCAAACCTACCGCAGCATTTTGAAGGGCGGGCCTTTTCCCTACGATAAAGACGGGGTGGTTTTTGGTAACAGGGAGCGTGCGCTCCCATCCGCTAAGCGGGGTTATTACCGAGAATACACCGTGCGCACGCCGGGAAAGCGCAATCGAGGATCGCAAAGAATTGTTTGTGGCGGACCGGCTACTGAGCCAGACGCCTGTTATTACACGGCTGATCACTATGCGACTTTTCGCAAGATCGTGCCTTGAAATTATTTAGAAAGTGAATCGGGGATGGATACGCCACTTCGAAATGTCAGGACCAATATAGTCCAGTCGATACGCGCTTTTCGCGTCTCGGATTTGCAGGAGGCTGCGCAGGATTTGGGACAGCACTTTCTGTACGCCAATTTGGGCAATGCCCAAACCAAACAAGATGTGCTGGACATGATCTGTGCACAGTTTTTGCTCGCTGCCAGCGCAAACAAAAACTTTGATTCGCTCTACGACAGCATGACCGACCCGGTTCACAAATCGGGGCCGCAACCTGGGTTTATCGCGGTTTTGGAGCATATACCGGCTAACGTCAAGTTTGACAAAGAAGCGCGTGAGCAATTGCTCGACATCTTCAGAGACGCAGCGGATTACTGGGGGGACCGAAAGATACCCTTCAGATGTTTCTATTCTTTTCCGTAGCCCGTTCTGCACAAACCAGCCAAGCAGAACGGGCGAACCAGGCAAACACCGGTGTCGAGAGCCCCAGCGCTGACGCCCTCGATTCTTCGGTCAATATAGAGAAGCTTCCCAGCGACTTTTTGCTCGATGTATCACCATTAGCCCTGCGTATGAGCAGTCCGTTTAATGCGGGATATTGGCTAGCCGCGGCCTAATGTGCCCCAGCACCTGCCGGACCCCGGCATAAAAGGAAAAGCCCGCTGTTGCGGGCTTTTCGCTTATTCATGCCAATGTGGCTGCAAGCTTACTGTGTCTTTGGCGGCGTTAGCGCATAGCCCGCTTGTTGGTCTGCGTGGTAGCTGGACCGGACCATGGCGCCCACGGCAGCGTGCTTGAAACCCATGGCGTAAGCCTGGGACTCCAATGCCTTGAACCCGTCGGGGTGCACATAGCGCCGCACCGGCAGGTGGCTGCTGGAGGGCGCCAGGTACTGGCCGATGGTCAGCATATCAATGTCATGGGCGCGCATATCGCGCATGACCTCCAAAATTTCTTCATCGGTTTCGCCCAAGCCCACCATCAGACCGCTTTTGGTTGGAATGTGTGGGAATAAGACCTTGAATTTTTTGAGCAAATTAAGCGAAAAAAGATAGTCTGAGCCCGGGCGCGCTTCTTTGTAAAGTCGGGGCACTGTCTCGATATTATGGTTCATCACATCAGGCGGTGCGCTTTGCAAAATGGACAGGGCACGGTCGTCGCGACCGCGGAAGTCGGGCACCAATACCTCAATGCGCGTAGCGGGCGAAAGCGCTCGCACTTGTTCAATGCATTGCACAAAATGTCCGGCTCCGCCGTCGCGCAAGTCATCGCGGTCGACGCTGGTAATGACCACATAGCTCAGGCCAAGTGCGGCGATCGTGCGGGCAAGCTTTTGTGGCTCATCGGTATCCAAGGGGTCAGGGCGTCCGTGACCTACGTCGCAAAAAGGGCAACGGCGCGTGCACTTGTCGCCCATGATCATGAACGTGGCCGTGCCTTTTCCAAAGCACTCCCCAATATTGGGGCAGGATGCCTCTTCACAGACCGTCACCAGTTTGTTGGCACGCAATATGTCTTTGATTTCGTAAAACCGACTTCCCGTAGAGGCCGCCTTGACGCGAATCCAGTCGGGTTTTTTCAGGACTTCCCCCGCCTGCACCTTGATCGGAATGCGCGCCAGTTTGGCCCCGGCCTTTTGTTTGACAAGCGGGTCGAATGGCGCAGCGGAGGTGGGGCTGGTGGGCATAGATTTAGGGGGATAAGGCAGTTAGCAATCGCGCGCTCAAAGCCTGTGAAGCTTCCTGCATGCTGACCTGCACGCCTATTGTAGAAAGGTCCACTGTTTGCAGACTGGCATAACCGCAGGGATTGATCTGGGTGAAGGGGGCCAGATCCATAGCGACATTCAACGCCAAGCCGTGGTAAGTGCAGTGGCGACTGACTTTGATGCCCAGCGCGGCAATTTTTCCCAGTCCGACAAAACTTGGCGGCGCATTTTTGGCCGCGACCGGCAACTGGCTGTGGCCGTAGGGGTCGTCCAGTCGCACATAAATTCCGGGAGCGCCCACCACTCGATGGCCTGTCACCCCCCAGGTACGAAGTGTGCGCAAAACGGCCTCTTCGAGACGAAATACATATTCTTTGACGAAATAACCGGCAGCCTGCAGATGAATAAGGGGGTAGGCCACCACCTGACCTGGGCCGTGGTAAGTAATTTGACCGCCTCGATCGGTGCGTACTACGGGGATTTCGCTGGCACACAAAAGGTGCGTCGCCTGGCTCGCTAGGCCTTCGGTAAAAGTTGGCGGATGCTCGCAAAGCCAAATTTCATCGGCGGTATCGAGCGTCCGATCGGCGGTAAACGCCTTCATGGCGGCCAAGGTCGCGGCGTAATCGACATGGCCTAAGTACTTGATCTCCATAGAAAAAATTCGCTAAAGTGCGATTTTGACCATCGGATGCCCCGTCAAGGCAAGGTACAAACCATCCAATTGGGCCCGACTTGTAGCGCGAAAATTAAGCGTAATCCCAAGGTATTTGTCGCCTTTGCTGGGGCGCAGTTCCACATTGGAGCCGTCAAAGGCAGGATCAAAATTTTGCGCTAAAGCCACCATCGTAATGAGGAAGTCAGGGTGGTGCAGTCCAATCACCTTGATAGGAAAGTCGCAGGGGTATTGGACTAGCGAGTCTCGTTCGGGGATGCTATTCATGGCCGGATTATGGAGCTTAGGGTCCGCCACAATCCTCTTTATGGGGAGGGGCTTTTGTTTCGGTGAAGTGAAGGTGCGATATACTAAGAGGCTATCCTGAGTGCTAAGGCGAAGCGGGTGTCAAAAAACCAAACAGAATTTGGCGAGGATGCCCCAAAGCCGTGGGAGACCGATTCAGAAACGGATTTTGTCCCCTTAACTGCAGCGCAAGCACGGGCTTGGCGTGCACAGCATGGCAAAGGCGTCACAGCCTGGTCGGTAGTGCAGATGCAGTTGATCGCGGCACTTTTTGTTAGCGCGATAACCGGCTTGGTGATGAATCAAGCCAGTTATGCCTGGTCCGCCCTGTATGGGGCACTTGTTATTGCACTTCCCAACGCCGCCATGGCGCGAGGAATCAGTAAGCGCAAGGCGCCCAACGCTGAAACAGCGGTAGTTGCGGTGCTGGTGTGGGAGATGGTCAAAGTGGCTGCATCAGCGTTTTTGCTAATGATTGCCGCACGGGTGGTCGAAAATTTGAGTTGGCCCGCATTGTTGCTGGGCCTGGTTTTAACAATTAAGGTGAATTGGCTCGCTTTGGCCCGAGGGGCACAAAACAGCCGGTCAATTGCAAAGTCTAGGACTGAATGACGTATGTCTGCTGAACAGGGCCCAAGCGCCGGTGAATACATTGTTCACCACCTGACGCATCTTCAAAACAAGCCCATGGCGGGCGTCATCGATTTCTCGGTATTTAATATCGACTCGATTTTTTGGTCCATAACGCTAGGCTTGATTGGATGCTTCGTGTTGTGGCGCGCAGCCTCTACGGCAACTTCTGGTGCGCCCGGGCGCTTCCAGGCCGCCGTGGAAATCATGTTCGAATTGGTAGACAGCCAAGCAAAAGGCATTATCCATAACGCAGAAAGCCGCAAGTTGGTTGCGCCGCTGGCGCTGACAGTCTTTGTCTGGATATTTTTGCTCAATGCCATGGACTTGTTCCCCGTGGACTTGTTCCCAATGATTTTCCAGGCTATTTACGGTGCTGCGGGGCATGATACGCACCACGCTTACATGCGCGTAGTGCCCTCCGCTGATCTATCTACCACCCTAGGTTTGTCGACCTCAGTTTTGCTGATTTGTGTTTTTTACAACATCAAAATCAAAGGGGTGGGCGGCTGGGTGCATGAGTTGTTTTGTGCCCCTTTTGGCGCGCATCCGCTGTTGTGGCCTGTAAATTTTGTGATGCAAATGATCGAGTTTGCGGCGAAGACGGTTTCCCATGGCATGCGACTGTTTGGAAACATGTACGCTGGCGAGTTGGTCTTCATGCTGATCGCATTGATGGGCGGCGCTGCCGCTTTAAGCTTGCCTGGCGTACTTTTGCCCATTGGACATGTTATTGCAGGTTCAATTTGGGCGATTTTCCACATCATGATCATTACCTTGCAGGCATTCATCTTCATGATGTTGACTTTGGTTTATGTTGGCCAAGCGCACGACGCACATTGATTTCTTTTTATTAACTTTCTCATCCCCTCATAGGAGCTACAAATGGAACACGTACTTGGTTATGTCGCTTTGGCCTCAGGCCTGATTATCGGTTTGGGCGCGATTGGCGCGTGTATCGGTATCGGCATCATGGGAAGCAAGTATCTTGAAGCGGCTGCGCGCCAGCCTGAATTGATGAACGAACTGCAAACCAAGATGTTCTTGCTTGCTGGTCTGATTGACGCCGCTTTCCTGATCGGCGTGGGTATCGCGATGATGTTCGCTTTTGCGAACCCCTTCGTTCTCAAGTAAGCATTTAAGCTAAACAAAGACTGGTGTTGACGTGAGTATTAACGCAACCCTGTTCGTCCAGATGATCGTGTTTGCGATCCTGGTGTGGTTCACGATGAAGTTCGTGTGGCCTCCCATGGCAAACGCATTAGACGAACGCACACAAAAGATCGCGCATGGTTTGGCGGCTGCGGAGCATGCCAAGATCGAGTTGGCACACGCGCTCAAAGAAGTTGAACTCAAATTGGCGGCAACCCGCTCGGAGTCGACGGCTTTGATTGCGGATGCTGAACGGCGTGCGCAGCACTTAATTGATGAAGCGAAGACGCGCGCTGCACAAGAGGCGGCAAAAATCGTCGCCACTGCCCGTGCAGATGCCGAGCAAGAGTCGATCAAAGCCCGTGAAGCTTTGCGCGCCCAGGTCGCTGTTTTGGCCGTCAAAGGTGCTGAGCAAATCCTGCGCAAAGAAGTTAACGCTGGTGTGCATGCGGACCTTTTGGCCCGTCTGCAAACGGAACTCTAAGAGTTAGCCATGGCCGAACTTGCCACTATTGCCCGTCCCTACGCGGAAGCGCTTTTCAATGCATCTCAAGCCGATCTGGCTGGTAGTGCCGCGTGGCTCCAAGAGTTGGCCTTGATTGCAGTAAGCCCGGAGTTGATCCTGCTTGCGAACAATCCCAAGGTCACTTCAGAGCAAGTGATTGGTGTTATCAAAGGGGTTGCCAAGGCTTCTTGGTCGTCCCTTGCGGAGAACTTTGTGCGCGCGATCGTGGAAAACGGCCGACTCAGCGCGCTGCCTGAAGTGCTTGCGCAGTTTCGTGCGCACATGAACGCGCAGAGCGGATCGTCGGATGCGGTCGTTTACAGTCCATTTGAAATTGATGCTGCGGCATTGTCTCAAGTCGGCGAAGCGTTGCAAAAACGTTTTGGACGCAAATTGAACCTGTCGGTGCAGCTGGAGCCCGCATTGATTGGTGGCGTTCGCGTGGTCGTGGGCGACGAGGTATTGGATACCTCGGTCAAAGCTCGTTTAGAACAAATGAAAGTTGCGCTGACCGCCTGATCGCGGTGCGGCCCTAACAAGAAAGAAGGAAAGAGTCATGCAACTCAATCCAGCAGAAATCTCTGAACTCATCAAGAGTCGTATCGAAGGTTTGGCCAATGAGGCCAATATCCGCAATCAAGGAACCGTTCTGTCGGTCACCGACGGCATCGTGCGTGTGCACGGTTTGTCAGACGTGATGCAGGGGGAGATGCTTGAGTTCACCAACAACACCTTTGGTTTGGCGCTCAATTTGGAGCGTGATTCGGTGGGCGCAGTTATTTTGGGTGACTACGAGCATATTTCAGAAGGCGACACCGTCAAATGCACGGGCCGAATCCTTGAAGTGCCCGTAGGCCCCGAACTGATTGGCCGCGTGGTGAATGCTTTGGGTCATCCGATTGATGGCAAAGGCCCTATTAACGCCAAGATGACGGACGTTATCGAAAAAGTGGCGCCCGGCGTTATTGCGCGTGAGTCGGTGAGTCAGCCCATGCAAACCGGCCTGAAGTCTATTGACTCCATGGTGCCGATTGGCCGCGGTCAGCGCGAGCTGATCATTGGCGACCGTCAAACCGGTAAGACAGCGGTAGCGATTGACGCCATCATTAACCAAAAAGGTCAGAACATGACCTGCGTGTATGTGGCGATTGGGCAAAAAGCCTCGTCCATCAAAAACGTGGTGCGCGCCCTGGAGAAAGCCGGCGCCATGGAATATACGATTGTGGTGGCCGCATCGGCCTCAGAATCAGCGGCTATGCAGTATGTTTCGGCCTACTCGGGCTGCACCATGGGCGAATATTTCCGCGACCGCGGCGAGGACGCGCTCATTGTGTATGACGACTTGTCCAAGCAAGCCGTGGCCTACCGCCAAGTGTCTTTGCTCTTGCGCCGTCCCCCAGGTCGCGAAGCCTACCCGGGCGACGTGTTCTATCTCCACAGCCGTTTGCTCGAGCGCGCTGCCCGTGTCAATGCCGACTATGTCGAGGCATTCACCAAAGGCGCCGTGAAGGGCAAGACCGGTTCACTGACCGCTTTGCCGATTATCGAGACCCAGGCCGGCGACGTTTCTGCCTTCGTTCCGACCAACGTGATTTCGATTACCGACGGCCAAATCTTCTTGGAAACCTCGCTATTTAACGCTGGCATTCGTCCTGCGATTAACGCCGGTATTTCGGTTTCGCGCGTTGGTGGTGCAGCACAAACGAAATTGGTCAAGGGCTTGTCTGGCGGTATCCGCACCGACTTGGCCCAATACCGTGAGTTGGCTGCTTTTGCACAGTTCGCATCTGATTTGGACGAGGCCACCCGCAAACAGCTGGACCGTGGCGCGCGTGTGACGGAATTGCTCAAGCAAGCGCAGTACAGCCCCTTGACCATCAGCTTGATGGCTGCGACATTGTTCGCGGTCAACAAAGGCTTTATGGATGACATCGAGATCAAACAGGTGTTGATGTTCGAGCGCGAGTTGCACGCCTACCTCAAGGACAAGCACGCTGCGCTGCTGGCCACGCTGGAAGCCTCCAAAGCCCTGGACAAGGACTCTGAGGCCGAACTCACCGCTGGCCTGACCGCGTTCAAGAAGTCTTTTGCTTGATCGCCGCTGACCTACACAGGAGCAACTGATGGCAGCAGGTAAGGAAATACGCGGCAAGATCAAATCGGTGGAGAACACCAAGAAGATCACCAAAGCCATGGAAATGGTGGCCGCCTCCAAAATGCGCAAGGCGCAGGAGCGCATGCGCGCTGCCCGCCCCTACAGCGAGAAAATTCGCCATATCGCGGCTAACCTGAGCCAGGCCAACCCGGAATACGTGCATCCTTTTATGCAGATAAACCAGGCCAAAGGTGCAGGTTACATCGTGGTGACTACCGACAAAGGTTTGTGCGGCGGCCTCAACACCAACGTTCTGCGTAGCCTGACGCAAAAAATGCGCGAATTGCAGGGCGAAGGCTTGCTACCGCAAGCAGTCGCCATCGGCAATAAAGGCTTGGGATTTCTCAACCGCTCCGGTATCAAAGTGCTGGCCCAAGCAGTAGTGCTGGGCGACACGCCCCATCTGGAAAAGCTGATCGGCCCAGTGAAGACCCTGCTTGACGCTTATGTCGCTGGTGAAGTCCGTGTGATTTACCTGTGCTACACGCGTTTTATTAATACGATGAAGCAAGAGCCAGTGGTAGAGCAACTGTTGCCACTGTCGGCAGATGCGCTGGCTCAGCATGCATCCCGAGTGGCATGGGATTACGTCTATGAGCCCGAAGCACATGTGGTAATCGACGATCTTTTGCTGCGTTACGTGGAGGCTTTGGTCTACCAAGGCGTGGCGGAAAGTATGGCGTCCGAGCAATCGGCGCGCATGGTGGCGATGAAGTCCGCAACTGACAACGCGGGAACCGTCATCAACGAACTCAAACTGGTTTACAACAAGACGCGTCAAGCTGCAATCACCAAGGAATTGTCCGAGATTGTTGCGGGTGCGGCTGCTGTCTGATTTATTTTTGGAGCAAAAAAGCATGGCTCAAGCGAACGCGGACGTACTCGTCCAGGGAAAAATTGTTCAATGTATCGGAGCAGTGGTGGACGTCGAGTTTCCTCGGGACCACATGCCCAAGGTGTACGACGCATTGAAGTTAGAAGGCACCGCACTGACCCTCGAGGTTCAGCAGCAGCTGGGCGACGGCGTGGTGCGCACTATTGCGCTGGGCAGCTCGGATGGATTGCGTCGAGGCCTGATGGTGGTCAATACCGGCGCTGCGATCACGGTTCCCGTGGGCAAGGGTACTTTGGGCCGCATCATGGACGTGTTGGGTAACCCCATCGACGAGCGCGGCCCTGTGGACCAAACCGCCACGGCCTCTATTCACCGCAAGGCCCCGGCCTACGATGAGCTCTCGCCTTCTCAGGAACTGCTGGAAACCGGTATCAAGGTGATTGACTTGGTATGTCCTTTCGCCAAGGGCGGTAAGGTCGGCTTGTTCGGCGGCGCCGGCGTGGGCAAGACCGTGAACATGATGGAATTGATCAACAACATCGCTAAGGCGCACAGCGGCTTGTCCGTGTTCGCCGGTGTGGGTGAGCGCACCCGTGAAGGCAATGACTTTTATCACGAGATGGCTGACTCCGGTGTTGTAAACCTGGAGAAGCTAGAAGAATCCAAAGTAGCCATGGTCTACGGCCAGATGAACGAGCCTCCGGGCAACCGCCTGCGTGTAGCCTTGACCGGTTTGACCATTGCTGAGTCCTTCCGTGATGAAGGCAAGGACGTTTTGTTCTTTGTGGACAACATCTACCGTTACACCCTGGCCGGTACCGAAGTGTCCGCGCTCTTGGGTCGTATGCCTTCTGCCGTGGGCTATCAGCCGACACTGGCTGAAGAGATGGGTCGCTTGCAAGAGCGAATCACCTCGACCAAAGTCGGTTCGATCACTTCCATCCAGGCCGTTTATGTCCCTGCGGATGACTTGACAGACCCCTCTCCAGCGACCACCTTCGCCCACTTGGACTCCACTGTGGTTCTGAGCCGTGACATTGCTTCATTGGGTATTTACCCTGCGGTGGACCCGCTGGACTCCACCAGCCGACAGCTCGATCCGCTGGTTGTGGGCGAGGAGCATTACGCGACTGCCCGCGCGGTTCAAGGAACCTTGCAGCGCTACAAAGAGTTGCGCGACATCATCGCGATTTTGGGTATGGACGAGTTGGCGCCTGAGGACAAACTCACGGTGGCGCGCGCCCGGAAGATTCAGCGTTTCTTGTCTCAGCCTTTCCACGTGGCAGAAGTTTTTACAGGCTCGCCTGGCAAGTACGTCACTTTGGCAGAGACCATTCGTGGCTTCAAGATGATTGTCTCCGGCGAGTGCGATCACTTGCCCGAGCAGGCCTTCTACATGGTCGGGACCATCGACGAAGCCTTCGAAAAAGCCAAGAAGGTATAAGCAATGAACACCCTCCACGTTGATGTGGTCAGTGCCGAGGAGTTGATCTTCTCCGGCGAAGCGCGCTTCGTGGCACTGCCCGGCGAAGCTGGCGAACTGGGTGTTTATCCGCGCCACACTCCGCTCATTACGCGTGTGAAACCGGGCACGGTGCGCATCGAGTTACCCGATGGCAGCGAAGAGTTCGTGTTCGTTGCCGGCGGCATTATTGAGGTGCAGCCCCAAGGTATTACGGTGCTGTCCGATACCGCTATTCGCGGCAAAGACCTCGACGAAGAGCGTGCCAATGCCGCAAAGGCGCTGGCTGAAGAGGCGCTGCGCAATGCCAAAAGCGACGTCGATATGGCCGTGGCGCAGGCTGAGCTCAGCACCTTGGTGGCGCAGATTGCCGCGTTGCGACGCTTTCAAAATAAGCGCTGACATGCCCGCAGACTTGGCTTTGCGAACCGCCTTCGGGCGGTTTTTGCATGGTGGCCGTGCATGAATTACCGCGCGCCTTGGTGGCTGCCTGGTGGCAACCTGCAAACCATTGCGGCCGCCAAGCTGGCGCGCACCTTCTTGGGACCTGCCCCGCTTTTCCGCCGCGAACGCTGGAATACTCCAGACCAAGACTTCATCGACGTTGATTGGCTGGACAAGCCCTCTGCGCCCGGCGCACCCCTTTGGCTTATGTTCCATGGCCTGGAGGGTTCCTCGTCCAGCCACTATGCGCTTGCTTGCGCAGAACACGCACGCGCCCGGGGCTTCGGTTTTGCAGTGGCACATTTTCGTGGCTGTAGCGGCGAGCTCAACCTTGCACCACGTGCCTACCACTCGGGTGACCACCAGGAAATTGCATGGATCCTCGAGCGCATGCGCAAGGCCCATGCAGGACCCATTTTTGCCATCGGCATATCCTTAGGTGGTAACGCGCTGTTGCGCTGGGTCCAGGAGGCGGGCCAAACTGCCAGTAAGCAGGTGAGCGCGGTGGCGGCGGTCTGCTCGCCCATCGACCTGGCGGCCAGTGGCCGCGCTATCGGCCGCGGGTTCAACCGGCAGGTCTACACCCGTATGTTTTTGCGCAGCATGGTGCCCAAAGCGCTGGCCAAGTTGCGGCAGTTTCCTCGGCTTTTTGATGAAGCAGCCCTGCGCGCGGCGCGCGATCTCTACGACTTTGACAATGTGTTTACCGCACCCCTGCACGGTTTTCGGGACACCGAAGACTACTGGTACCGTGCATCGGCCAAGCCGCACCTGGCTCGCATCCGCATACCCGCATTGGTGTTAAATGCGCGCAATGACCCCTTTATTCCTGCCGCCTGCCTGCCCGAACCCCAAGGCGTTGGACAATACGTCACCCTCTGGCAACCAGCGCAGGGAGGCCATGTCGGCTTTCCCACCGGCGCACCCCCCGGGCAGGCGACGGCACTGCCGCAGGCCCTTGCGGGCTGGTTCGCGCAACACAGCGCTTAAAGGTCAGCAACCGCATGGATGACATCGTTAAACAAGCCATGGCCAAATGGCCCAATGTGCCGCACTGTTACGGCTGGTTGGGTCTGGACGCCCGGGGCAACTGGTATATGCGCGATGACCGCACCCAGGCCATCGGCCCCTTTGCCAGCGGTTTGCCTGGCGCCAAGGGCTCCATGCTCAAACACGTCAAGCTCATCGACTTCATCGAGCGCAACTACGCCACCGATCCACAAGGCTGCTGGTATTTCCAAAATGGCCCCCAGCGCGTCTATGTGGAGTTGGAGGCGACGCCCTTTATCTGGCGCGTGGATGCCGACGGAGCGATCCGGTCCAGCGCTGGCGTGGCGGCCGCTTTAGTGCAGTGCTACATGGACGAAAAGGGCTGGCCGTATCTGCATACCAATGTGGGCTTTGGCTTGGTCCACACCCAGGACGTAGCCAGCTTAGCCCACGCGTTGGAGTTGAGGCACTGGCCGGTCCAAGACGTGCTCAGTGCCAAGCTAGGCCAGCAATTTGGCTACCAGAGTAGCCCGGCGACGCTACAGCTTCCTGCGCAGTAAGCCCCATCCAATCTGGAAGACAACAAAAAACCGGCCGGAGCCGGTTTTTTGAGGATGCGCAAGGCACAGCCTTATTTGGCAGCGTCGGCCTTTGCCGGTTCCGCGAACTTGGCGCCACCTGCATTGGCCATGTACACCACGGCGCGGGCTATCTCGAAATCGTCAAAATCTCCACCGCCTTGCGCGCCCATTGCGTTTTTGCCTTTAAGGGCAGAGTTGAGCAGCGTGGTGTAGCCCGTCTTAATGCGCGCTGCCCAAGCCGCTTGGTCGCCTAACTTGGGAGAGCCTGCCAGACCGGCGGCGTGACAAGCAGAACATTGCGCCTGGAACACGGCCTCACCAGTTTTCATTTCACGGTTGGCATCGCGAATCTCGACAGCGCCAATTTTTTGGATGTTTTGTGCCGTCGTGCGCTCCATATTGACCGCCCCGGCTGCGGGCTTGTTGGCCGAAGTCACGTAGTAAACCAAGCCAATGATGAGAAAAATCGGAACAACAAAGGATAAAAATACCGCACCGAGCAATTGCGAGGGGTTTTTGATAGGACCGGTATGGTTCTCTTCGTAATGGCTGGAATCGCTCATGGTGTCCTCAGATAGGCGCGAGGCCGGTAAAACAGCCTCGGATTATAGCGGCCCACCCTGGGAAACAACCTACAATTGCCCGCTCACGTTGCGGCTGTAGCTCAGTGGATAGAGTATTGGCCTCCGAAGCCAAGGGTCGTGGGTTCGATCCCCGCCAGCCGCACCACCACCCCTCAGCCTTTACGCGCCAATACCGGCTTCAAAGCCTTGCCCGTATGCGTCCCTAGGCGCACAACGTCTTCCGGGCTGGCCGCCGCCACGATCTTGCCGCCGCCTTTGCCGCCTTCGGGTCCCAGGTCGATCACCCAGTCGGCTTCTGCAATCACGTCCAAATCATGCTCAATGACCACCACGCTGTGGCCGCCGTGCACCAGCCGGTGCAAGACCGCAATCAGCTTTTCCACGTCGGCCATATGCAGGCCCACCGTGGGTTCGTCCAGCACATACAAGGTGTGCGGTGACTTTTGGCCGCGCCGGGCAATGTCGTCGCGCACCTTAGAAAGCTCGGTGACCAACTTGATGCGCTGCGCCTCGCCGCCGCTCAGCGTGGGCGAGGGTTGGCCTAGCGTCAAATAGCCCAGTCCGACATCTTTGAGTAGCTGCAGCGGGTGGGCAATCACCGGCATGGCCGAGAAAAACTCGACCGCCTCGTCCACCTCCATCTGCAGCACGTCGCCGATGTTCTTGCCGCGCCAGGTGACGGCTTGCGTCTCGGGGTTAAAGCGGGCGCCTTTACAGGTTTCGCAGAGCACCTTCACGTCGGGCAAAAAGCTCATGCCGATGGTGCGTATGCCTTGGCCTTCGCAGCCGGGGCAACGCCCTTCGCCGGTGTTAAAGCTAAACCGGTTGGCTGCATAGCCGCGTGCTTTGGCTTGCAGCGTGTCGGCAAAGAGCTTGCGTATCGTGTCCCAAAAGCCGATATAAGTCGCCGGGCAGGAGCGCGGTGTTTTGCCAATCGGGGTTTGATCGACTTCGAGCACGCGGTCTATGCTTTCATAGCCTGTGACAGCCAGGCAACCAATGAGCGCCGGGGCGCGCCCGGCGGCCAGCGCATCGCGCCCGGCCTTGGTGGAGCGCTGCTGCACCAGGGCCTGCACATTGGCCAAAAGCACATCGCGCGCCAGCGTGGACTTGCCCGAGCCGCTCACGCCGGTAATCGCCACCAGGCGCTGCAAGGGCAGCGTTGCGGTCACGGTTTGCAAGTTATGCAAATGCGCACCCGCGACCGTCAGCCAATCGCCTTGGGCGGCGCCGGCTTTGGACGAGGGAATGACCGCGCGCCGGGGCGCAAACGGGTGGCGCATCGCATGCAACAGATAGCGCCCAGTTTGCGAGTCGGCCTGCGCCTGCACATCGGCAATACTGCCCTGCGCCACCAAGTGGCCGCCGCGCTTTCCGGCGCTGGGCCCGATGTCGATGATGTGGTCGGCATGCCGAATGGTGTCCTCGTCATGCTCCACCACCACCAGCGTGTTGCCTTTGTCGCTCAGGCTTTTGAGGGCGCCGAGCAAAATGTGGTTGTCCCGCGCGTGCAGGCCGATAGTGGGCTCATCCAACACATAGCATACGCCCTGCAAATTGCTGCCTAGCTGTGCGGCCAGGCGGATGCGCTGCGCCTCGCCGCCGCTGAGCGTGGGCGCGCCCCGGTCCAGCGTCAGATAGCCCAGGCCGACTTCTTCCAAAAACTCCAGGCGGCTGCGGATTTCGGGAATCAGGTCGCGGGCAATGTCGGCCTCGCGGGCGCTCAGAGTGCCGCTTTTTTGCAGGGTTTGCACCCAGGCCCGCACCTCGCTGACGCTGAGCGCAGCAATATCAGCAATGCCCATGCCATGAAAGCGCACCGCGCGCGCCGTGGCATTGAGCCGCGCACCTTGGCAGCGCGGGCAGGCGGTGTCGGCCAGGTCTTCGACGTCGGCCTCGGCGAAAGTGTGTTCACGTCCGCCGTTGTCCTCGCGCACGGTGTCGTCAAACACTTTGCGCTGCTCTTTGGTCAGCGCCAGGCCGGTGCCTACGCAGTCGGGGCACCAACCGTGTTTGCTGTTGTAGCTAAAGAGGCGCGGGTCCAGCTCGGCATACGAGGCAGCGCACACGGGGCAGGCGCGCTTGGTGGAAAACACCTCGGTGTGGCCGACGCCGGCGGTGCTGGTGCCGGCCTCCAAGGCGCTGCGCAGCGCATCCAGGCCATGCATCACGTGCACCACGCCTTTACCGTGGGTGAGCGCTTGTGCCAGCCCGGCGCGCAAAGCGGCTTCCTGCGAAGGTTTGACGTCCAGGCTGAGCACGGGCAGCTCGATATGGTGTTCCTTAAAGCGGTCGATGCGCGGGAAACCACTGGTCGGCAAAAACTCGCCGTCCACGCGCAAATGGGTAAAGCCACGCGGCCGCGCCCAGTCGGCCAGCTCGGTATAAACGCCCTTGCGCCCGATGACCAGCGGCGCGAGCAGTCCGATGTGCTGACCCCGGTAGGTTTTGAGCAATTGCGCGGCGATGCTGTCGGCGCTTTGCGGCGCTACGGCGGCGCCGTCTTTGGTGCAATGCTGTGTGCCAAGCTTGACATAGAGCAGGCGCAAGAAGTGCCAAACCTCGGTAGTAGTGCCCACGGTCGATTTGCGTCCGCCCCGGCTTAGCCGCTGCTCGATGGCCACCGTTGGCGGTATGCCGTAGACCGCATCAACTTCGGGCCGCCCGGCCGGTTGGACAATGGCGCGGGCATAGGCGTTGAGGCTCTCTAAATACCGGCGCTGGCCTTCGTTGAACAAGATGTCAAAGGCCAAGGTGGATTTGCCCGAACCGCTAACGCCCGTGACGACGCTGAATTTGCCGCGCGGTATGTCCACACTGAGCGATTTGAGGTTGTGCTCTTTGGCGTTGACGATGCGGATGTTGTTGTCTTGCGCGTTGCTTTTTCGGGCTGCCACGCCTGCCGAGGGTGCATGGGCGGGCTCCTTAGGGCGCGAGCGCAATGCGTCACCCGTCCACGCACCCTGGGCAGATTTATTTGCTATCAGGTATTGGGCGGGAGGTTCGGCGATTTCGTGGACGACGCCCATGGCGGCTGCGTATTCGCGCAGGGCTTTGCCGGTGTGGCTGTGCGGGTGTAGCAAGACGTCTTCGGGCGTGCCGCAGGCTACCAGTTCGCCGCCGGCATCGCCGCCTTCGGGTCCTAGGTCGATCACCCAGTCGCTGGCGCGGATGACATCCAGGTTGTGTTCGATGACAAGCAAAGAATGGCCCACTTCCAAAAGCTTGCGCAGCGCGCGCATCAGCTTGGCGATGTCGTCAAAGTGCAGGCCAGTGGTCGGCTCGTCCAGCATGAACAAGGTGCCGCGCCGTGCCAAAGTTTGTCGGCTGGCGCTGGCGGTCTTGGCCGCTTCGGCCAAAAAGCCCGCGAGCTTTAAGCGCTGCGCCTCGCCGCCCGAGAGCGTGGGCACAGGCTGACCGAGTTTGACGTACTCCAGGCCCACGTCCACGATGGGCTGCAGGGCGCGGATCACGTCGCGGTCATGGGCAAAAACGCTGGCCGCCTCGCTTACGGTCAGTTCCAGGACGGCGGCCACATTGAGCTGGCGCAGCACGGTGCTACCCGGCATGGCGCGTTCAATGGTGACTTCCAAAATTTCGGGTCGGTAGCGTTTGCCGTCGCAATCAGGGCAGCGAAGGTACACGTCGCTCAAAAACTGCATTTCCACATGTTCAAAGCCCGAACCACCGCAAGTCGGGCAGCGCCCGTCGCCGCTGTTGGCGCTGAACTTGGAAGCCGTGTAGCTGCGCTCGCGAGAGAGCGGCGCGGTGGCAAAGAGTTCGCGGATGGCGTCCCAGGCGCCCACATAGCTCACCGGGTTGGAGCGTGCG
Organism: Comamonas sp. lk; assembly: GCA_945861345.1. Lineage (GTDB taxonomy): Bacteria > Pseudomonadota > Gammaproteobacteria > Burkholderiales > Burkholderiaceae_C > Allorhodoferax. The sequence goes on along the minus strand of CAMATX010000015.1, from coordinate 1,441 downwards.
GTTTTGCCGATGGGTGATTGGTCCACAAACACCACTTCGCTCAGCATATCGGCGCCCAAGAGGCGGCTGTGCGCGCCGGGGGTGTCGGTGGCTTTGCCGAAATGGCGCAAGAGCGCAGGGGCCAGTACGTCTTGGATAAGCGTGGACTTACCCGAGCCGCTGACGCCCGTGACGCAAACCAGGCGCTGCAGCGGGAATTCGATGTCGATGTTTTTGAGGTTGTGCTCGCGCGCACCTTCCAAAATCAGGCGCGGTGTGTTGTCGCCCACCGGGCGCTTGAGGCCCATGCCTACTTGTTTGCGCCCGCCTAAGTAGGCGCCCGTCAGCGTATCGGCGCGCTTGAGGGCTTCGGTGCTGCCGTCGAATACGATCTGCCCGCCTTTTTCGCCGGGCCCTGGGCCCATGTCCAGCATGCGGTCGGCTGCCAGCATGACGGCCGGGTCGTGCTCGACCACCACCAGCGTGTTGCCCGCGTCGCGCAGACGCTGCATGGCCACAATGATGCGGTGCATATCGCGCGGATGCAGGCCGATGCTGGGCTCGTCCAGCACAAACAAGGTGTTTACCAAAGAGGTGCCCAGCGCGGTGGTCAGGTTGATGCGCTGTACCTCGCCGCCGCTTAAGGTGCGGCTTTGGCGGTCTAAAGTCAGATAGCCGATGCCCACATCGCACAGGTATTTAAGGCGGGTGGAAATCTCATGCATCAGGAGCTTGAGGGTTTTTTGGTCCGCTTGCGAGGCGTTCAGGTCCACGGTGCCCAGGCGTTCAAAAAACACGCGCAGGCGGTCCAAGGGCATGAGCATCAGGTCGTGCAGGCACAGACCGGGCAGCGCCTGCAGCTGTACGGCGCTCCATTGCGCGCCTTGGGGCATAAAGCGCTTTTCTGGCGGCAAGACCGCGTCGGCGTCGGCCTTGCTGCCCACGCGCCAGAGCAGACTTTCCGTTTTGAGCCGGGCGCCGGCACACACTTTGCAGGGCGTGTAGCTGCGGTATTTGGACAGCAGCACCCGGATGTGCATCTTGTAGGCCTTGGTTTCCAGGTACTCAAAAAAGCGGTCCACGCCAAACCAGTGCTGGTTCCACTTGCCGTTCCAGTCAGGCGAGCCCTTGATCACCCACTCTTGCTGTGCTTTGGTCAGCTTGTACCAAGGCGTATCGCGTGGAATGCCCTGGGCTTCCGCATGGCGCATCAGGTCGTCCTGGCACTCTTGCCAGGCGGGCGTTTGCATCGGTTTAATGGCCCCGGCGCGTAGCGTGAGCTTGTCATTGGGGATGACCAGCCCGTAGTCCACGCCCACCACCCGCCCAAAACCACGGCAGGTCTCGCATGCGCCCACCGCCGAGTTGAAAGAAAACATAGACGCAATCGGCTCTTGGTAATGCAGATCGCTTTGAGGGCAATGCAGGCCGGTGGAAAAGCGCCATACGGTCTGCAAGGCGC
>CAMATX010000014.1 GCA_945861345.1 Comamonas sp. lk | reverse complement strand
GCGTCCAGGGCGCGGCAATGCCGCCTAGTTCTTCCGGGTAGCCCATGGCCAACCAGCCCAGGTCGGCCCAGCGCTTGTACATGCTGCGCGGAAACTCGCCCGCCGCTTCCCAGTCCTCCAGGTGCGGCGCCACTTCGGTCTGCGCAAAGCGGCGCACCTGCTCAAGCATCAATTCAGTTTCGGCTGGGTCCACGGGGTTCATGCGGGCATCCTAGGGTCAGTTCAATCTACGTAAGTCGAGCAAGGGCTTTGGGCATCCTTATGCGCCCAATGCACGCGCCCGCACCAGCGCCGGGCGCGCCAGCAAGCGGGCCAGATAGTCTTTGACGTGCGGTGCGTACTGCTCGCCCATGTCCAGGCCGGGCGTAGTGCCCAAAAACAGCGCATAGCCAATGCAGATATCGGCGATGGTGAAGCGCCCGTCGCACAGGTACTCGCGGTCTTGCAAATGGGCGGTAAGCATGCGCAGGCGCGCCAGGTACCACTTTTTGTAGTCTTCCACCGCCTGGGGCAGCTTGCGCGGCGGCGGCTCCATCAGCCCATAGCGCAGCGCCACAGTTTGCGGAAACGTGAGGGTGGCGTCGCTGTGAAAAAGCCAGTTGATATAGCTGCCATATTCCGCATGGTCGGGCTTAAGGCCAAACTCATGCTTGCCATAGCGCTCCACCAAATAATGGCAAATCCCGCTGGACTCGGTCATGTGCGTGTCGCCGTCCACCAAATAGGGAATCGTGCCCAGCGGGTTCACGCCCAGATAGTCTTTTTTGAACACGCGCGGTGGAAAAGGCAGCACTTCCAGTTCGTAGGGCAGGCCCAATTCCTCCAAGGCCCACAAGGGGCGCAGCGAGCGGGCATCGACGCAGTGGTAAAGCTTCATGGCTGGCTGTCTCCGGGGGTGGCGGTGGGCGCCAGGCTGATAAGCAGTTGGCGCGCTTTGACTTGCTGGCCCACCTGGCAGGACAGGGCAGTCACCGTGCTGTCCACGCCGCTGCTGATGGCAAATTCCATTTTCATGGCCTCCAGGACCGCCAAAGTCTGTCCTTTGGCGATGGCTTGGCCTGGCTGCACCAGCACTTTCAAAATCTTGCCATCCATGGGTGCGAGCAAACGGCCGTCGCTGCCCGGCGCATCTTTGGCCGCGGGGGCCAACGTGGCGTCGGTGTAGCACAGGGTCAGGCCGCTGTGGGCCAGGTGCAGGTGTTCACCGTCCAGCGCAAAATGGGCTTTGCCTTGCAGGCCGTCATGGCTAAAGCGCACCGTGGGCGCCTCCATGGCGTCGATGTGCAGCTCCAGCGCTTCACCCTGCGCCTGCACGCGGTAGTGGCCTTGGCCCAAGGCGGTCACGCTGGTGCGAAGGCGCTCTGTGCCGCAAAGCAGCAACAGGGGCACTTGGGCCGGCGAGGAGCTTTGCCACTCCAGCAGCTCGGCGTCCAAGCCCGCCTGGGCTTGCAGCGACAGTGCCGCGCTGCGGTACAGCAGCACCGCAGCCAATGCACTGTGCAGTGCCGAAGGCGCGCGGCTGGCGGCAAAAGCCTGCGGGCTCAGGTGCTCGGCAACAAAGCCGGTCGAAAAATCGCCGCTGGCAAAAACCGGGTGGGCGATGATGTGGCTCAGGTAGTCGCGGTTGCTGCCCACGCCCAGCAGCACCGTGTCCTCCAGCATATGCAGCAGGGTGCGCCGCGCTTCTTCGCGCGTGCCGCCGCTGGCAATCAGCTTGGCCTGCATGGAGTCGTAGTAAGGCGACACCGTGGCGCCCTGGCGCAGCCCGTGGTCGCTGCGCATGGCGCCGCCGTGGGGCGCGTGCCAGGCCAGTACCGGGCCGGTTTGGGGCAGAAAATTATCCGCAGGGTCCTCGGTACAAAGGCGCACCTCGATGGCCCAGCCGCTGCGCCGCGCAAGCACCGCCTCTTGCGACAGCGGCAAGGCCTCGCCCTGGGCGACGCGCAGCTGCCATTCCACCAAGTCCAGGCCATAAACGATTTCAGTGACCGGGTGCTCCACCTGCAAGCGGGTGTTCATTTCCAGGAAATAAAAGCTTCCGTCCTGGGCCAGCATGAACTCGACCGTGCCGGCACCCACGTAATTCACCGCCCGCGCCGCCGCCACCGCCGCCGCGCCCATGCGGGCGCGCAAGGCCTCGTCCACCGCCGGGCTGGGCGCCTCTTCCACCACTTTTTGGTTGCGCCTTTGTACCGAGCAGTCGCGCTCGCCGATGTGCAGCACCGTGCCATGGCGGTCGCCAAATACCTGTATTTCTACATGGCGCGCTTGCAGCACGGCTTTTTCGATGAGCAATTGACCGTCGCCAAACGCATTGGCCGCCTCGCTGCGGGCCGACTGGATGCTGACCGGCAAATCGGCCGCTTCGGTCACCAGGCGCATGCCGCGCCCGCCGCCGCCCGCAGCTGCCTTGACCATTACGGGCAGCCCGACTTTCTGGGCCTCGGCCACCAAGGTGGTGTCGCTTTGGTCATCACCCTGGTAGCCCGGCACACAGGGCACACCGGCGGCCAGCATGCGGATTTTGGAGGCGCTTTTATTACCCATGGCCTCGATGGCTTGCGGGTCCGGGCCGATAAACACCAAGCCCGCGTCCTGCACCGCCTGGGCAAAGGCCGCCCGTTCGGACAAAAAGCCGTAGCCCGGGTGGATGGCACCGGCGCCGCTGGCCTTAGCCGCCCCAATCAATTTGTCGATGGACAGATACGACTCTTGCGCTGGCGCCGCGCCTATGCAAACGGCCTCATCGGCCAGGGCTACATGCGGTGCAAGCCGGTCGGCCTCCGAAAACACGGCCACCGTGCGGTAGCCCATGCGCTGGCAGGTGCGGATGATGCGCACCGCGATTTCGCCCCGGTTGGCGATCAGAACTTTGTCAAACAGCATCAGAGCACCTTATTAAAAACGGGCCACGCCAAAGCTATTGGTCTTGACCGGGCGGGTGCGGCCTTCACGGCACACCGACAGCGTCATCGCCAGCACGCGGCGTGTGTCGCGCGGGTCGATCAGCCCGTCGTCATACAGGCGGGCCGTGCCCGAGAGGGCCTGCGAGTCGCGGTCAAATTGGTGGATGACGGCGCCTTCCATCAGTGCAAATTTTTGCTCCTCCTCGGGCGTGGGCTCGCGGCCTTCTTTGAGGATTTTTTCGCGGCTGACAATCGACAGCACCTTGGCCGCCTGCTCGCCGCCCATCACGGCGGTGCGCGCATTGGGCCAGGCAAAAATAAAGTCGGGCCGAAAGCCGCGCCCCGACATGCCGTAATTACCCGCGCCAAACGAGGCGCCAATCACCACGGTAATGCGCGGCACCCGCACATTGGCCACCGCCTGAATCATCTTGCTGCCGTGCTTGACGATGCCGCTTTGCTCGCTTTCGGTGCCCACCATATAGCCGGTGGTGTTCATCAAAAACACCAGCGGAATGTCGGCTTGGTCGCACAGCTGGATGAACTGACCGGCTTTGGCCGCGCCCTTGGCCGTAATGGGCCCGTTGTTGCCCAAGATACCCACCGGCATGCCATGGATGCGGGCGCGCCCGCAAATGGTCTGGTTGTCGTACTCGCTCTTAAAGTCCAAAAAATCGCTGCCGTCGACGATGCGCGCAATCACCTCGCGGCAGTCGTAGGGCTGGCGGTAGTCCACCGGCACCACGCCGCACAACTCGTCGGGGCTGTACAGCGGGGCCTGAGCGGGGCCGTCGTCAAACTGCGGGCGGTGCTTGTTCCAGTCCAGGCTGGCCATCACCTCGCGCGCCAGGCGGATGCCGTCGGCATCGCTCTCGGCCAAAAACTCGGCGGTGCCGCTCACTTGCGCATGCATTTGCGCGCCGCCCAGCTCTTCCTCGCCCGCAATCTCGCCCGTGGCGGCCTTGAGCAGCGGCGGCCCAGCCAGAAACACCTTGGCGTTTTTGCGCACCATGATGGTGTAATCCGACAAGCCCGGCACATAGGCGCCGCCGGCCGTGCTCGAGCCATGTACCACGGTAATTTGCGGAATACCCGCCGCCGAGAGCAGCGCCTGGTTGGCAAAAGTGGTGCCGCCGTCGATAAAGATTTCGGCCTGGTACATCAAATTGGCGCCACCGGACTCCAGCAGGCTGACCACGGGCAGCTTTTGCTTCATGGCGATGTCCTGCATGCGCAGGCTTTTGCGCAGCCCCCAGGGCGTGATGGTGCCGCCCTTGATGGCGCTGTTGGACGCCGTCACCATGGTGCGCACGCCGCACACATAGCCAATGCCGCAAATGCTGTTGCCCCCGGCCAGCGAGCCGTCTTTGTCGTCGTGCTGCTTGTAGCCGGCCAGGGTGGAGATTTCCAGAAAAGGCGTGCCCCGGTCCAGCAGCATATTGACCCGCTCGCGCGGCATCAGCTGGCCGCGCTTGTGGAATTTGGGTTGCTTCTCGGCCTCGCTGGCGCGCACTTTGTCCTCCACGGCACGCACGCCGGCCAGGGCTTTGAGCATGTCCTCCCGGTTGCGCAGAAAGGCCTCGCCATGGGTATCCACCTGGCTCTCTATCACGGGCATGTCCGAACTCCTCGTTATATGTGTGCGCCGGGCCCTGGGGCGCAGGCGCTGTTTGGCTGCATCTTATTAGATTCGGGGGCTGCCGGACCGCTTGTGGGTGGGTGTGGGGGAGAGGGGATAAGTCTTAAGTGATGGCTGGGCTGTCGCGCGCAGGACAGGTGGAGCAAGTCCGCAAAATCCTAGGCCTTGTGATTTGGCGCATTGCTCGGACTTCGGTCCTAGCTTTGTAAGGTATTTTCCTCAACAAGTGATGCAAAGGAGCCGGATTATGGTTACCGACGTGATTGCAGAGTATTAGGCAGTGACAAGCTCTTTCGAGCATCGTTCCGGATCGTTATGCCCTCAATGCGCTAGATGACACAACGCCGGGTCATATTGCCGATAAAGAATAGATGCCGCACGTTCGAACCCGCGTCGCCTCAAAGTATGAAATGAATTTGGGACTCAACTTGTATAGGTTTTGAAGAGTTAAATAGAAAAAATCATGCTACTGTGCCAAGCTCGGAGGCGGCAGCGCAATAAACAATTAGGGCGCGCTCTGCATCCTCGAGGGCTCTATGGGCTTTTCCTTTGTTGAATTCCCCATCGCGAGCAAGGTCAACCAATTTGAAACTCTTGCGTTTTGGCCAGGCACGTCTCGCCATTTTCAACGCGCACGATACTGGGTTGTCAAAAATTGGCTGATTAGCCCGCTGCGCAGTAGCTTGTAAAAATGCCATATCGAAATCAGAATTGAATGTAACTAAGCGCAAGTCACCAGCAAAGTTGCGAAAATCTGTCAATACTTCTTCGATAGGAGAACCATCCGCATCGACCATTTTTTGGGTGATGCCAGTGATGTTTGTAATGTTTTTGGGTATGCTGTTCTTTGGTTTTACCAAGGCTTGCAAAAATTGAAACTGATTGGTGCCTTTTTCGTACCGCAATGCAGCAAGCTCGATTATTTCGTGGATATCAGCGTTTAGGCCGGTTGTTTCAAGATCAAAAACGATGAAGCTGTCAGGTACAACTTGATCTACAGATTGCTGAATTTTCATTGACTTATATTTATCAATGAAATATTTACCTGCGAAAAGCGCGATGAGCGTTGAAATCAAAATATACATTTGAGCTTGCCGAGATAAACTTTTGATTGTTGCGGTTTCACAAGAGCGGAATTTAGTTATTTCTAAAATGACTATAGTATCTAAAAGCTCAATAGCTTTGTCAAGCTGGTTCCGATGCTTTAAGTAACTGAGCGCTTATCCTCCCTTGCTATGCCATCATTTTTCAATTCAGCATTGCTCATCACTAGCCTGAGTCTTGGTCTTACCACTGGCCTTGCGCTAGCCAAAGACCCGTCCTTGCACATGACCGAAGCGATCAAAGACCGCATGGGCACCGGCGTCGGCCATTACAAGGGTATGGAGTTCGGTTACCAGACTGAGCTCTTTGCCTACCAAGCCTGCGGCAAAGCCTATACACGCCTCCATGGCAAGGAGAACACGATCCAGGGCTGCATGTTCGAATTCAAACTGCGCCAAGGCCATTTGGAAATTGAAGAGACCAGCAAAGCCGCTGGCTACTGCGGCGCTTGTACCCCGGTCAATGTGTATCGTGTGAAGGACAGTGGCGTCATCTACCTGCGCACCACCGTTCTACCGTCTGCACAGCAGTGCAAAGAGGTCAAGGGAACTTGTTGGTGATGGACGGCAAATAAGCTTGTAATTTGCCAATCCGATCGACAATTTGCAAGGTTAATGGGTGTAAGCAGAAAAAGGACCGCCCTAGCATCGACTGGTATGTACCGCCTCCATCAACCCATCAGGTAAGCACTTTGCCCTCAAAGTCGCTCGCGTCATGCCGCTCGGCCAAGCGGGTGTTGTCCTCGCCCCAGCTGCGGTTGACGATACGCCCGCGCTGCACGGCGGGGCGCGCCATGATGGTGTCGGCCCAGCGCACTACATGGGTGTATTCCTGCACCTGCAAAAACTCTGCGGCGCCGTAGAGCAGGCCTTTGGCCATGGCGCCGTACCAGGGGAAGGTGGCCATGTCGGCGATGCTGTAGTCCTCGCCGGCCAGGAAGGGGCTGATGGCCAGGCGGCGGTCCAGCACGTCCATTTGGCGCTTCACCTCCATGGCAAAGCGGTCTATGGGGTACTGCATTTTGGTCGGCGCATAGGCATAAAAGTGGCCAAAGCCGCCGCCCAAATAGGGTGCGCTGCCCATTTGCCAAAACATCCACGACATGCACTCGGTCTGCTCAGCCAGGCCTTGGGGCAAAAAGGCGCCAAATTTTTTGGCCAGATACAAAAGAATGGCCGCCGATTCAAACACCCGCTGCGGCGCGCCTTCACTGTAGTCCAGCAGCGCCGGTATTTTGGAATTGGGGTTGGCCGCCACAAAGCCGCTGCTAAATTGCGCGCCCTCCTGGATGTTGATCAGCCAGGCGTCGTACTCCGCGCCCTGGTGGCCCAGCGCCAAGAGTTCTTCGAGCATGATGGTCACTTTCACGCCATTGGGCGTGCCCAGCGAGTAAAGCTGCAGCGGATGCTTGCCCCGTGGCAGTTCTTTGTCGTGGGTGGCGCCTGAGATGGGCCGGTTGATATTGGCAAAGCGGCCGCCATTGCCTTTGTCCCAGGTCCAGATTTTCGGGGGGGTGTAGTTGGAATCGTCTGCCATGGTGTTCTCGTCCGGTGAATGAAAAAAAGGGCTTAGCGCCCCTGAAATTGCGGCTCGCGTTTGTCGACAAAGGCGAGGGCGGCGTTTTTGTGGTCGTCGGTGTCAAAGGTGCGCACCATGTGCACCGCCTCGGTGTCCATGACTTCGCTCAGGCTTTGGCGCCCGGCGGCATTGAGGTTGCGCTTCATGTAGCCGATGGCCACCGTGGGCAGCGCAGCCAGCTCTTGGGCATAGGCGCGTGCGGCTTGCGCCAGATCGGCCAGAGGCACGCAGCGGTTGACCAGGCCCAGCGCATGCGCTTGATCGCCCCGCAGCACCTCGGCGGTGAAATACATCTCCCGCGCTTTGGCCGGGCCGACGAGCTTGCTCAGGAAATAACTCCCGCCAAAGTCGCCCGACAAGCCGATGCGCGAAAACGCGGTGGTCAGCTTGGCGTCGTCGGCGGCGATGCGCATATCGCAGGCCAGCGCCATGGCAAAGCCGGCGCCCGCCGCTGGGCCGGGGATGACGGCCAGCGTGGCTTTGGGCATTTCGTGCAGCCAGCGGCTCACTTCCATGCGGGCGCGCAGTGTGGTTACTTTGTTGTCAAAACTGGGCAGGTCTGCGCCGCCGGCCACATTGCGGGCAAAGCCTTTGACGTCGCCGCCAGCGCAAAACGCGCGCCCGGCGCCGGTCAGCACCACCAGGCGCACGGCAGGGTCGGCGGACAACCGCGCCAGGGCCTCGAGCAGGGCGTCCATCATCTCCAGCGTGAGGGCGTTGCGCGCCTCGGGCCGGTTCATGGTCAGGGTGGCGATGCCGCCCTCCACGGTTTCGAGCAGTTCTTGCGTCATGGTGGTGTCCTTGGGGCGGTGTGGCGGTGTACGTACTAGGCGGTCAGAAGCCGGTCTTTGGCCTCTTGGTATTCACGCTTAAAGCGCGCTACCAGTTCAGCGGTGGGCAAGACCTCGGTGATGGCGCCAATGCCCTGGCCGCAGCCCCAGATGTCTTTCCAGGCTTTGGCCGCGTTGGCGCCCTCGCCGGTGGAAAAATTCATTTTGCTGGGGTCGCTCTCGGGCAAATGGTCTGGGTCCATGCCGGCGTTGCGGATGCTGCCCTTGAGGTAGTTGCCGTGGATGCCGGTGTAAAAGTTGCTATAGACGATGTCGTCCGAGTTGGACTGGGTAATCATTTGCTTGTAGCCGTCTACGGCGCGGGCTTCGTCGGTGGCGATAAAGGCCGAGCCGATGTAGGCAAAGTCGGCACCCATGGCCTGGGACGCCAGGATGGCGCCGCCCGAAGAGATGGCGCCCGACAGCGCTACCGGGCCGCCAAACCACTGGCGGATTTCGGCGATCATGGCAAACGGGCTTTTCACGCTGGCATGCCCGCCGGCGCCTGCGGCCACCGGAATCAGGCCGTCGGCGCCTTTTTCGATGGCTTTGTGCGCAAACACATTGTTGATGACGTCGTGCAAGACCACGCCGCCCCAGGACTGCACGGCGCGGTTGACGTCCTCACGGGCGCCCAGACTGGTAATTACGATGGGCACTTTGTACTTAGCGCAGACCTGCATATCGTGGTCCAGGCGGTCATTGCTCTTGTGCACGATTTGGTTGATGGCAAAGGGCGCCGCCGGGGCCTCAGGGTGGGCCTTGTCGTGGGCGGCCAGGGCTTCGGTGATCTCGGCCAACCATTCGTCCAGTTGCGAGGCCGGGCGCGCATTGAGCGCGGGCATAGAGCCGACCACACCGGCCTTGCACTGGGCAATCACGAGTTGGGGGTTGCTGATGATGAACAGCGGCGAACCGATGACCGGAAAGCGAATTTTTTGCAGCACAGGCGGGAGGTAGCGGGCGGGAGCGGTCATGGGCAGGCGATTCCTTTGCGGGTAAAAGCCAAGTGTACGGTTTGGCGCCGCGCGGCGCTGTGCACGCCGGGTCGCCGAGGCGACGATGGCGAACTTTGGCAGGGCGGGTTTAGCTGAATTTTTCGGCGATTTAGCGGATTTCGGTGCCCGGCGCCTCTGTGGTATCGGCAGCTAGCTCGGCCTCTTGCCGCCACATCGCATAAATCGTGCGCAGGTTGGTAACCAGAATGACCAACTCCAGGGCCGTGCCGCCAATCGAGCCGCTCAAGATGTTGTTTGCCAACCAGCAACCCGTACCCAGCAGCATGGTCAGGCGCATGCGTATGCCCGACAGCAGAAAGAGTGCCAGCGTGCCTATGCACGACGCCAGCAAAGGCAGCCAGTTCCACCACTGTTCCACCAGGCTCCAGCCCAGCGCCAGGTTCAGTGCCACCATGGCAAAAGCTACCCACGGCGCCTTGGTGTAGAGCGACAGCACCGAGCGCGCCACCGAAATCACCGAACTGGCCACGGCTGTCGGGTTACCCAAAAGTGCAAAGTGCACCACATAGGCCAGGCACTCGGCGCTCATGTAGAGCTTGAAGCGGCGATCGTCCTTTTGCAAGAAAGACAGCACCCCCAGCACAAAGGCGGCGTAGCCGAAAAGCTGGGCGGGATTGAAAAAATAGGAAAGCGTGTCGGTCATGAAAAAGTCAGGGCGCATCGGGCGCCGGGGCACGCAATGCGCCCGGCAGTGTAGCCAATGCCTATTTCAGACTGTGCGACCGATGGCGTGGCCCTGGTGCATAGCGCCTTCGATAAAGCCGATGTCGGCGCAATCGCCCACGCGGTGCACCGGCTTGCCGGCCGCTTGCAGGGCCAGCGCCAAACTGTCATCGGCCTGGGCGCCGGTGGCCAAAATCACCGAATCGGCGGCGCTGCTGTGGGCCTGGCCTTCGCTGTCGGTCCAATGCACGTCCTTGGCGCCTATGCGCTGCACCTGGGCGCGCAAATGCAGCTGGGCATGGGCTTTGACCACGTCCAGCACGCGCCAGCGGCGCACGATGGCGAGCTCTCGCCCTGCCTTGTCGCTGGGCTCGAGCACCGTCACTTGCCGGTCGCGGGCGATCAAAAACTCGGCCAGCTCCAGGCCAACCAGGCCGCCGCCCACGATGACGACGCGCTTGCCCAGCGGCATCCAGAGCTTGGAGAGTTGGGTAATGGCGTGCGTGCTATCGGTTACTTTAAGAATGCCGCCGGCCTTGAACAGTGCGCGCTCGGTCAGCGAGAGTTTGGCCTGGGCGATTTCGTCGGCGCGGTCGCCGGTCATGAGGCGGCGCAACTCGTCGCCGCTCCAGACGTGGCTTTGGTTCGCGCCCTCAAGGGGTGGCGCATCGCGGCGTGCGCCACTGGCCACCACCACGACGTCGACGGCCAGGGTATTCACCAGGGCGGCGTTGGCCTCGGTATGGAGGCGAACATCAATCGGCAGGCTGTGCATTTGCGCGACCAGATAGTCCAGCAGCTTGCCGTTTTCCGGGTAGGCCATGGCGGCGAAAAACAGGGTGCCGCCCAAGCGGTTGCTGCGCTCGACCAGCGTGACCTGGTGGCCGCGCAAAGCCGCCACGCGCGCTGCCTCCATGCCGCCGGGGCCGCCGCCCACCACAAGCACATGGCGCGGGGTGCTGGCCGCTTCGATGCGCCGCTCGGCCTCGTGGCCGGTTTGGGCATTGACGGCGCATTTGACGCGCTGGTTGATAAAAATCTGGCTCACACAGGCGTAGCAATAAATGCAAGGCCGGATGTCTTGCGGGCGGTTTTGCGCCAGCTTGATGGGGATGTGCGGGTCGGCCAGCATCTTGCGCGCCATGGCCACAAAGTCGAGCTCGCCCTGGGCGATGGCGCGTGCCGCCACCTCGGGCTCGATGCGCCCGGCCGTGATGACCGGCACCGACAGCGCTTTTTTGATGGCTGCTGCATTGCTCATAAAGGCGCCCGCCGCTTGCGGAATCGGCGCTTGCGTGAACGCAGTGCCGCTGGTCAACGTGGCATAGGCCGAGACGCTAATCGCATCGGCGCCCGCTTCCTGGCACAGGCGGGCGGTGGCCACCGACTCGGCCAGCGTGATGCCGCCGGGCGTGTTCAGCTCTTCGGCGTCCAGGCGCACCCAGACTGGAAAGTCAGCGCCCACACGTGCTTTGACCGCCTGCAAGGTCTCGATCAACAGGCGGGCGCGGTTTTCTAGCGGGCCGCCGTAGGCGTCTTCGCGTTGGTTGTAGTAGGGCGACAAAAACCCGGCCAGGATGTAGGTGTGTGCGCCGTGCAGCTCGATGGCATCAAAACCGGCTTCCTTGGCCCGCGCGGCGGCGTCGGCAAAGTAGGCCACCATTTGCGCAATATCGTCCAGGTCCATGACCCGGATGCGCGGCTTGTGGGCGCTGATGCCCACAAAATTGGCCAGCTCCTCAGAGGTGATGGCCTGCATCATGTCGCTCTTGGTCATCTTGGGGATGGAGGGCACCCACATCTCGCGTCCGTGGACCAGGTCTTGTACCGCTGTTTTGCCGCCGTGCTGCAGTTGCATGGCAATCTTGGCGCCATGGCGGTGCACCCGCTCGGTGATGCCACGCAGGCCGGGAATGAAGTCATCGCGCGAGATGCCGACTTGGTAGGGCTCACCAGTGCCGTGCGGGAACGCAATAGAGCACACGCCCATGGTGAGGAGGCCGGCACCGCCCTCGGCGCGCGCCTCGTAATAGGCCTGGATGCGCTCGCCGCAGTGCCCGTCGGCCTCGGCAAAGTTCGAGCCCATGGGGGCCATGATGATGCGGTTGCGCAGTTCGAGCGTACCAATGCGCCCCGGTTGCAAAAGGGCGGCGTAGGGGTTGGACATGGTGTGAAAAAATGGTTTTAAAAATTGGGCGCTTCCACGCCGCCGTCTACACCCAAAATTTTGCCGGTGATCCAGCTCGCTGCCGGCGAGAGCAGGAACACGGCGGCGCCAGCGATGTCTTCGGGCTGGCCCATGCGGCCCATGGGGGTGTTGGAGAGCATGCGCTCGGTGCGCTCGGCGTTGAGGTAGGGCGCCAGCGCCTCGGTCAGGATGGTGCCCGGCTCGATGGCGTTAATGCGCACCGTGGGCGCAAAGTCGTGTGCCAGGTTGCGCGTCATTTGGTTGAGTGCAGCCTTGGCCGCGCCATAGGCGCTAAAGCGCTTTTGCGCATAGCGCGCCGCCACCGACGAGATATTGACCACCGCACCGCCGCCCGCGGCCTGCATCAGCGGTACGGCTTTTTGAATCAGCATGTAGGCGGGCGTTACATTCCAGGTCAGCACGGCGCTAAAGGCCTCGCCGCCCATTTTTTGCGGGTTGTTGGGCCCGGCGCCGCCTGCGTTATTGATGAGCAGGGTGAGCTTGCCCAGCTCGGCCACCGTGCGGGCGACCAGGGTGTCTAAGGTGCTCTCCAGGCTCACGTCACCTGCCACCGTAATGGCGCGCCGGCCCATGGCGCGAATCTCTTGGGCCACCGCGTCCAGGTCGGCTTGGGTGCGCGCGCACAGAGCGATATCGGCACCCGCCTGGGCCAGCATCAAGGCGCAGGCCCGGCCTATGCCTTTGCCTGCCCCGGTAACGACCGCGACTTGACCGGCCAAAGAAAACGGCCCGTAGGCACTGGGAGAAGCGGGCATAAAGAAGCCTTCAAAGACCGGGAGCTTAGGGCGCGACCGCACCCTTGATCATTTGCACAAAACCGTCGTTGTAGGGCGGCAGCATGCCCCACTCGCGGCGCGGGTCGTGGCCGCCGGCGCTGTAAATGCTGCGTGCATGGCTAAATTCCATAAAACCTTCGCGCCCGTGGTAGTGCCCCATGCCCGAGGCGCCCACGCCGCCAAAGGGCGCGTCGTGCAGCGCGGGGTGCATGGTGACGTCATTGATCGACACACCGCCGGACAAAGTGTGGTCCAGCACCCAGGCCTGCTCTTGCGCGTCAGCGCCGAAGTAATACAGCGCCAGAGGGCGCGGGCCTTGGTTTAAATGGTCAATGACTTCCTCGATAGCGTTGTAGCTGCGCAGCACCAAGGCCGGGCCAAATATTTCGTGTTGCGAGATGGCGCTGTCGGCCGGTGGGTCCAGCACGATGCGCAGCGGCATGCGGCGGCTGGCCTGGGCGCCGGCGTCGGCTGCGCTACCGGCGGTCGCCACCTGCGCGCCCCGGCTTTGGGCGTCGGCCACATAGGATTCGATGCGTGCTAAATGCGCCGCATTGACCACTGGCGTCACATCGGCGTTGGCGCCGGTGTCGGGGTACAGGCCGCTGTAGAACTCTTGCAATCCGGCCAGCAGGGCTGCGCTGTGCGCGGCATGCACCCAGACCTCGTCGGGCGAGACGCACAGCTGGCCCGAATTGGCCGCTTTGCCCACCGCGATGCGCTCGGCCGCGTTGCGAATGTCGGCACTTTGCCCCACGATGACCGGCGACTTGCCACCGAGCTCCAAAGTGACCGGCGTGAGATTTTCTGCTGCTGCCTTCATGATCAGCTTGCCCACCTGCGTGGAGCCGGTAAAGACCAAGTGGTTCCAGGGCTGGCGGGCAAACTCAGCGCCCAGTTCGGCCCCGCCATTGACCACGGCGAGCACGTCGGCCGGGAAAAATTCGGCTACCGCCAGGGCCAGGGCAGCCGCTGTGCGCGGCGCGATTTCGGAGGGCTTGAGCACCGCCCGGTTGCCCGCCGCAAACACGCTGGACAGCGGCGAGAGCAAAGTAAACAAAGGCGCATTCCAGGTGCCAATAATGCCTACCACGCCCTTGGGCTGGTATTTGACCCAGGCGGTGGCGCCGAAGTTGTCAAAGGGTGCGACGCTGGGGCGAGGCGAATCGGCCAGCCAGTTCTCCAGGTTGTCGCGGGCGTATTTGAGCGAGGCGAGCGAACCGAGCACATCGTTCATCATGGAAAAAACCACCGGACGGCCGCCAAAGTCTTCGCCCATGGCCTGGCATAGCGCCTCGTTGTGCTGGACCAGCATATCGATCACGCGCTGCAGGCGCTCTTTGCGGGTGCTGGCGCTGACCGGGCCTTCGGCGCGAAAAGCGGTTTGTTGGGTTTGCAGCAGGGCTGCCAGGCCGGGGAATGGGAGTGAATCGGACATACAGCCTCCTATAGTTTTGGGATGCATCTAAGCAGATGCCCATGCTAACGGGCGGGGGCCTGCGCCGCTTAGTCTGAAAAGACGAGGGTGCCGTTTAGGGTGATGGACCTGCCGTTGCAGCAGCCTGCGCCTTGGCAAATTCCAGGGCCCAACGGTAGTCGGCTTTGCCAGCGTCGCTGCGCCGGATGGAGGGGGCGACAAACACCGCTTTGGGGATTTTGTAGCCCGCCAAATGCTGGCGGCACATGGTCAGGAGCGCTGCGGTATCCAGCGCCGCACCGTTGGCTACCGACAGCACAGCGGTGACCTGCTGGCCCCAGCGCGCATCGGGCAGACCAACGACCAAGACATCCGCCACCGCAGGGTCACGGCGCAGCACCTCTTCGACCTCCTCGGTAAACACTTTTTCGCCGCCGGTGGTGATGCATTGCGAATCGCGGCCCAGCACCACGATGTCGCCATTGGCATCGATGCGCGCCTGGTCGCCGCTGCGCACCCAGAGCACGCCGTCAATGGTGACAAAGACTTCGGCTGTTTTTTGGGCGTCGCCGTAATAGCCGATGGGCGTGGGCCCGGTGCGCGCCAGGACGCCGCGCTCGCCCGGTGCACGCAAAATGCGCAAGTCGTCGCTGAGGACGGCCAGGTCGGGGCGCGCTTGGAGCACCATAAATCCGTCCCCCTGGGCGGGCCGCTCGCCGCCGCCCACGACGCCAGTCTCGGAGGAGCCCATGCCGTTGGACAGGCGCAGTTGCGGCAGCGCCGCCAACAGCCGCGTTTGCAGGTGGCTGGACAACAGGGCCCCGCCGTTGCCAAAGATCATGAGGCGTGACAAATCCCAGCGCGCCGGCTCGGCTTCCAGGGCCTGCACCAAGGGCAGCGCCATGGAGTCGCCCACCACCGTCATCACGTTGACGCCGGCGCTTTGCACCAGGCTCCAGATATGCGCCGCATCAAAGTGGGTTTGCTCACTGACCACCACCGTGTGACCGGCAAACAGGCTGATCAGGGACGACCACAGCGCTGCGCCATGCATCATGGGCGCGATGGCCAGGAAGGTCAGGTGCGGCGCCAGCGCCACCCGCTCGGCCAGCTCCTGCGCTTGCGCAATCGGCGGGAGCTGCTGGTAAATGCCGCCGCCGCCCAGCGCGCCCAAAAACAGCGCGCGGTGCGTCCAGATCACGCCCTTGGGCATGCCGGTGGTGCCGCCGGTGCACAGCAGGTAGCGGTCCTCGCCGCTGCGTTGCGGGTCGGTCAGGGTGTCGCTGCCGCCCGCGAGCAGGGCCTCATAATCCAGCGCGCCCGGCACCGGCGCCACGCTGGGGTCTGCTGCGCGCACGCAGACAGGCCATCGCAAACTGGCCACAGTGGGCAGTACCGGGGCCAGGGCTTGACCCAGGCTGGCCTCGAAAAACAAAGCTTTGAGGTCCAGGCTGCGCAGCAGATAGCCCAATTCACCAGCGACATAGCGGTAATTGATATTGGCGGGCACCGCGCCTAGCTTGCAGCAGGCTAAAAATGCTTCCAGATACTGGGCCGAGTTAAACAGGGCTATACCCACATGGTCCCCCCGGCGCAGCCCTTTGGCATGCAGGGCGCTGGCCAGACGGGTGGCGCGCAGGTCCAGGTCGCAGTAGCGCAAGGATTGGGGGCCGCACACAAAGGCCATGCGTTCGGGCACGGCCTGGGCCACGACTTCGAAAAGATCGGCGAGGTTGAAGCTGCGTGTCATGGGGCGATATTGGGTGCAGGTGGCGCCCCGATCATCGTCCAAACGGGGGATGCCACGCACCCCGCCAGCGGCAAAATACCCTGCACCACAGCTATTTCCTGAAGGACCCTATGGCCACCACCAAAGACTACCGCCTTGGCGAATTTACCTTCCCCCGGGGCTGGTTCATGATTGCCGACGCGCAGGAACTCAACACCCACAAGCCGCTGGCCGTGCGTTTTTTCGGCAAAGACTTCGCCCTGTACCGGGGCCGGGCCACCGGCAAGATCGTTTTGCTCGATGCCTACTGCCCGCACATGAAAACCCATTTGGCTGCGCCCAATACCACCTCCTATGTGGTCATTGACGGCGGGGGCAGCAATGTCGAGGGCGATTCCATCCGCTGCCCCTACCACGCCTGGCGCTTTGGCGCTGACGGCAAATGCGATGACATCCCGTACCACGATGGCCCCATTCCGGCCGCTGCCTGCGTCAAGTCCTGGACGGTGGTCGAGTCGCTGGGCGGGATTTTTGTCTGGTACGACCCCGAAGGCGGCGACCCGCAGTGGGCGCACCCCAGCCTGCCGCAGTGGGACGACAGCGCCTGGGTGCGCGGCCACTGGGACCATCTGGGCGAGCTGCGCCAGCACCCTCAGGAAGTGGTGGACAATATCGTCGATTACGGCCACTTAGGGCCGATCCACGGCTCGACGGTAGACCGCTACGAAAACGAGTTTCGCGGCCACATGGCCACCCAGCGCCAATGTGGCGGCCACCGCACACTGACCTCGGCCGATGGCGGTAGCGCGGTCTTGCATACCGACACCACCTACCACGGCCCCGGCGTGCTGATTTCGATGCTGACCGGCATGTTTGAGACGGTACTCATGATCACCCATACGCCGATAGACGACGGGCTGATCAAGGTCTGGCACACGCTGATTGTGAAATCGCCGTTCAACAACACGCAGGTCACCAGCGCAGATTTGGTGGCCGCGCGCCAGTACCAGGAGTCCAGCCGCCTGGCGTTTTGCCAGGACTTTGAGGTCTGGACCAATAAGGCGCCTTGTTTGTCGGGCCTGTTTATCCCCAGCGACGGCCCCTTTATGAAGGCGCGCATGTGGTACCGGCAGTTCTTCAACCCCCGCGCACAGCAACAAGAGTATTTAGACCAGTGCGAGGGCGTGTACGTTCCCAAAGGCGCGATCGCGTACAGCCAGCCGGCCTAACTCCTTGCCCCGCCAGTCGGTTTAGGCCGTCGGCAAAGCGTGTGGAACCTGCCGCTCGGCCGCATAGGGCTTGAGCGCCCAGATAAAGCACAGCGCACCGAGCAAAAAGCAAATACCGGTGGTCGCGCCCAACGCATAACGCAGTGCCTCGTTGCCATAGTTCTGTGTGAGCGCATCGCTAAGCATGCCGATGGCCAGTGGGCCCAGGCCGCCGCCAAACATGGTCACGCCCAAATTGAAAATGGCGACGCCCGAGGAGCGACGGTGCGGCGCCACCAATTCGGACAGCGTGGCATAGACGGGTGCTGCCCACCACACGGCGGTAAAGCCAAAGCAGACGTAAAAACCCACAGCATGCGGAATCAGCATAGGCCCGAGTTGCCACTGCTCGCCCATGGGCATGGCGTAAAAGGCCAGGCCGCTGGGGATGGAGAGCAAGCAGCCCAGCGCTGGGACGCCTAAGCGCCAGCGTGCATCACGCTTGACCAGGCGGTCGCTCAGCCAGCCGCTGGCCACCGCGCCAAAAGCTGCGGCCAAGCCGCCCATCAGGCCCATGACCATGCCGGCGCCTTGCAGCGTCATGCCGTGCGAGCGCACCAAAAAGGCCGAGGTCCAAATGCCGATTCCGTAACCGCTAAAGCCCATGAGCAAAGAGGCCAGGGTGATGCGCTTGAAAGCCTGCGAGCGCATCAGGTCCGTGACCAGCACGCGCAGCGATTCGGTGGGCGCTTGGGTGTTGATGCTGCCTTTGACATCCCAATGGCCACGCGCTGGCTCCGTGCCGCTGTAGCGCAGCATGACAGCCGCTAGCAGGCCGGGCAAGGACATCCACAAAAACGCGCTGCGCCAGCCATAGTGCTGGGCAATCCAGCCGCCCATCGTCAGGCCAAACAAAATACCCAGTTGCGGCCCCAGCATGTAAATACCCATGGCTCGGCCGCGCTGGGCCGGCGGGTAGTGGTCGGCAATCATGGAGATGGAGGGCGCGCCACCGCCAGCTTCGCCCACGGCCACGCCCACGCGGGCCAGCGCCAGCGTCCAGTAGCCTACCGCCATGCCGCACAAGGCGGTCATGACGCTCCAGGCGGCGCAGCAATAAGCCACAAAATTGCGCCGGTTGCTGCGGTCAGCATAGCGCCCAAACGGGATGGCCAGCGCGCTGTAAAACAAGGCAAAGGTCAGGCCGCTAAGCACACCCATGGCGGTGTCAGACACTGCAAATTCGGTTTTGATCGGCTGGATCAGAATGCCCATGATCTGCCGGTCGATAAAACTCATGGTGTACACAAAGAGCAAGACCAGCAAGGTGTAGTGGCTGCGCCAGGTGGGCTGGGTGGGGGTGGTCATGCGTGTCTCCTGGAATTTTTATTTGGGCGGGCGCTAGCGGGGCAGGGCATTAAATGCCACGCCCTTGTCGGTGCGCGGCTCGGGCGGGAGCCCCAGTATCCGCTCGCCCACACTGTTTTTCACAATTTCGTCGGTTCCGCCGGCAATGCGCATGGACGCCGAGCCAAACCAAAGCTGCTCGACCTGGCGCCAGGCCTGGCCCTGTTCTTCATGGCCCAGCACGCCCGCGCTGCCCTGAAGGTCCATGGCAAGGTAAGAAAAATCTTGCAGGGTGCGTGCGGCAATGATTTTGCCCACCGAAAGCTCAGGCCCCGGGGCGCGGCCTTTGGACAACTCGGTCAGGCCCCGGCACTGCATCAGCCACAGGCCGTGAGTGTTGAGGTAGAGGTCGGCCAGGCGCTCGCGCATACGGCCGTCGTGCAGGGCGCTTTGTCCGTCCCACGGGGCGGCGTCCATCATGGCCGCTGCGGTGCGCCACAGGTCCGGCGGCATAGTCGCACCAATCGAGAGGCGCTCGCTCATGAGGCCGGTGAGCGTCACTTTCCAGCCCGCGCCCAAGGCGCCCACGCGCTGGCTGTCGGGCACAAAAACGTCCTGGAAAAAGACTTCGTTGAATTCGGACTCGCCATTAGCCTGGCGAATCGGCCGCACATCAATGCCCGGGCTTTGCATGTTCAGGAAAAAACTGGTCAGGCCGTCAAACTTGGGCACCTCGGGGTCGGTACGGGTCAGCACCAATCCAAATTCGGCAAATTGGGCCAGGGTAGTCCAGACTTTTTGGCCGTTGATCAGCCAGCCATCGCGTCCGTCGGTGCAGCGCTGGGCGCGGGTGCGCACCATGCCCAGGTCAGAGCCGGCGTCCGGCTCGGACAAGAGCTGGCACCACAGGTGCTCGCCTTGCAGGGCGGGGGCGACATGGGCTTGGCGCACCGCTTCACTGGCATGGGCCAGGATGCTGGGCAAGACCATGCCCAGGCTCACCGAAAAATAGCCCGAGGGCACGCAAAAGCGGGCCTCTTCCTGGCGCCAGATCAGCTCTTGCGCGGCACTGCCACCGCGCCCGCCCAGCGCCTGGGGCCAGGTGATGGCACCGTAACCGGCTGCGGCTTTTTGCGCTTGCCACTGGCGTGCTGCCTGCAAGCGCTCGGCAGGCGCCAGGTCCGGGCCGAAAATCTCGTCCGAGCGGGTTTTGAGCTGGGCATGGGCGCCCAGCCACTGGCTGCACTCGGCGCGGAACTGGGCGTCTTGGGGGGAGTCTTGAAAGTCCATGGTGCTTAGTCTTTGCGCTGCGTGGCGTCACTGCGAAATTGGGTGCATAAATGGCTGCTGAGTTGCTCGCGCCAGTGGTGCACGCTTCCCAAGATCAGTGCGTGGTGGCGTGCGCGGCGGTAGTGCAGATGGCAATCGGAGTCCCAGGTGTAGCCCATGCCGCCATGGGTTTGCAGGTTCTCTTGCGCCGCCAGGCTGTAGGCCTGCGTGGCGCTGACGCGCGCTGCCGCAGCGGCAATGCCCAGCGCGCTGTCGCCGTCCGCGCCGCTGCGCGCATCGGCGTCCAGCGCCCAGGCGCCGTAATAGCAATGCACGCGCGCCAGTTGGTTGGCAGTGTACATATCGGCCAGCTTGTGTTTGATGCCCTGGTAGGAGCCAATCGCGCGGCCAAAGGCTTTGCGCTCGCGGGCATAGTGGGCGGCCATCTCCAGCGCAGCGTCGGCGCCGCCCAGCTGTTCAAACGCGAGCAAGATGGCGGCGCGCTGGCGCACGCGCACCAAGAGGCTTTCCCAGTGCACGCCAGCATCCAGGGCGTAGGCGGGTGCCTGTGCAAATTCCAGACGGCAATAGGGCTTGGACGGGTCCAGGGTGTGCAGGGCACTGCGCTGTACCTGCGGCCCTAGATCGGCCACCACCCAGACCGGCGTGCCGTCATGGGCGCAGGCCAGCACGACGGCAAAAGCGGCACTGCCGCCATCGGCCACCAGGGGCAGGGTGCCCGTCAGGCTGTGTCCGTCAAAGCGCGGCAAAGATGGTGCGCGCGATTGCGGATCCAAGGGCGCCCCCATGCAGGCGATCTCGCCCTGGGCGATGCGCGAAAGCCAGGTTTTTTGCATGGCGGGGCTGGCGCCCAGCAAGAGGCTTTGGGTGACGCAGTACAGCGTCGAGGCCAGCGGCACCGCGGCCAGTTGGCGCCCGGCTTCCTCGGCGACCACGCACAACTCCAGCGCGTCCAGGCCTGCGCCGCCGCAGTCTTCGGGCAGCATGAGCGCGGTCGCGCCTATGGTTTGCAGGCCGTCCCAGACGGCTTGGGCGTGGCTCAGACCCTGGTCCATCACCTGGCGCGCCGCCGACACCGGCGACTTGCCCACCATGAATTTGCGCACCTGCTCGCGCAGGGCGTGTTGGTCCTCAGAAAAGTCGAAGTTCATGGCAAACGCAGGGCGCGGGGCCCGTAAAAAGTAGCACCTTCGGCGGCCATGCGCTTGAGCAAGGCCGGCGGCTGTAAATGCGGCCCGAACAAGACGGCCAGGCGCTCGGCCTCGCGCACAAATTCGGCGATGCCAATGCCATCCATCAAGGAGAAGGGCCCGCCGGTATAGGCCGGAAAACCCACGCCCAAAATCGCGCCCACGTCACCATCGGCGGGCGAGAGCAAGACGCCGTCTTCCATGGCGCGCGCCGCCTCGATGGCTTGCACGTACAAAACACGCTGGCGCAAATCCTGCGGTTGGGGCTGCTCGGTGCGCAGCGGGTAGTGGTCGGCCAGGCCGGGCCAGAGGCTTTTGCCCTTGTCGTCGTAGTCGTAAAAGCCTTTGCCGTTTTTGCGGCCCATGCGGCCCAGGGCAAACAGTTTTTCAATCACGGGCACCGAGCGGCCTGGGCGGTAGCTGTCCGGGAATTCGCGCGCCTGGGCGTCGCCCGCTTGCTTGGACAGCTCGATGGACATTTCGTCGGTAATGGCCAGCGGCCCCACGGGCATGCCGGCTTGGCGCGCGCAGTTTTCAATCAGCGCCGGCGCCACACCTTCGGCCAGCATGGCGATGCCGTCGTCCACAAACGAGCCGATAAAGCGGCTGGTAAAAAAGCCCCGGTGGTCATTGACCACGATAGGCGTTTTGCGCAGCTGGGCGACCAGGTCCAGGGCATGCGCCAGGCTTTGGTCCGAGGTGTCGCGCCCGCGGATGACTTCCACCAGCGGCATGCGCTCGGCCGGCGAGAAAAAATGCATGCCAATAAAGCGCTCTGGGTGGGCGCCGGCCTGCGCTAGCAAAGTAATCGGCAGCGAGGAGGTGTTGCTGGCCACCAGGCAATGCGGGGGCAGCACGGCGTCGAGCTGGCGCAAGATATCGGCTTTGATGGCGCGGTTTTCAAATACGGCTTCGATCACCACGTCTGAGGCGGCCAGGTCGGCATAGTCGGCTGTAGTGCGAATACGTGCGAGCAAGGCCTGGGCTTTGCCTGCCTCCATACGGCCTTTTTCCACCAGGCGCGCCAGGCGTTTTTGGGCGGCTTCTTTGCCGCGTTCGGCCGCGGCTGCGTCGCGGTCCAGCAGCACCACGTCGATGCCGCGCTGCGCCGCAATTTGCGCAATACCGCTGCCCATCATGCCCGCGCCCACAATGCCCAGGGTGCGGCAGTGCAAAGGCGCGATACCGGCAGGGCGGTGCAGGCCTTTTTCGGCCTTGGTTTTGCTCACAAACAGGGTGCGGATCATGCCGCGCGAGACGGGGTCGCGGGTCAGGAAGGCCAGGTACTTGCTCTCGACGCGCAAGGCTTTGTCCATGGGCAGCTGCGCGCCCTCGTACAAGCAGCTTTGGATGGCCAGCGGGGCAGGCAGGTTATGGAAAGTTTGGGCTTGCAGCATGGTGTTACCCACCACAAAGCTAGGCGCCACTTTGGCATCAAAGGGGCCGCCGCCGGGCAGGGTGTAGCCCTTGATGTCCCAGGGCTGGATGGCCGTGGGTTGGTCCAGCAGCCAGCGGCGGGCTGTGTCCAGCAAGGTATCGGGGCTGGCAATTGCTTGCACGATGCCCTCTTTGAGGCCCTTGGCGGCGTCAAAGTGCTTGCCCTCTAGCAAATAGGGCATGGCCCGCGAGATACCCAGGATGCGCAGCATGCGCTGGGTGCCGCCGGCACCGGGCAAGAGCCCCACCTGCACCTCGGGCAGGCCCAGCAGCAGCCCGGGCGCATCGGAGACGACGCGGTAGTGGCAGGCCAGGCAGATTTCCAGGCCGCCGCCCATGGCGGTGCCGTTGATGGCCGCCACAAAGGGCTTGCCGCAAGTCTCCATCTGGCGCAGCAGCCGCGAGAGCGAGGCGCATTTGTCAAACAGCACTTGCATGCTGTCATCGCGCATGGAGTCCAAATTGGCCTCCATGGACAGCAGATCGGCACCGGCCACAAAAGCCTGTTTGCCCGAGGTCACGATGGCGCCGATGACTGCCGGGTCGGCCGCCACGCGGGCAATGCAATCGCGCAAATCGTCCATCAGGGATTGGTCGATGACGTTCATCGACTTGCCGGGATAGTCCAGCGTCAGGGTGGCGATGCCGTGCGCGTCTTGCGCATAGTGGATAGTGGGGTTTGTCATACGCGTTCAATTACCATAGCAGAGCCCATGCCGGCGGCCACCCACAGGCACACCAGTGCGGTACGCAGGCCTCGGCGTTCGAGTTCGTCCAATACCGTGCCCAAAATCATGGCGCCGCTGGCGCCCAGCGGATGGCCCATGGCAATGGCGCCTCCGTTCACATTGATACGGTCAGGGTCAATGCGCAGTGCCTCCATAAAGGTCAGCACCACCGAGGAGAAAGCCTCGTTGATCTCCCACAGGTCGATGTCGCTGGCCTGCATGCCCGCGCGGGCCAGGGCTTTTTGGGCGGCGTGGCTGGGCGCATCCAGCATCAGCGTCGGCTCTGAGCCGATGGTGGCAAAGGACACGATGCGCGCCCGCGCCTTCAAGCCGTGCTGCGTACCGGCCTGGGCGTTGCCCAGCAGCACAGCCGCAGCGCCGTCCACAATGCCCGAGCTGTTGCCGGCGTGGTGGGCGTGCTCGATGCGTTCGAGCTGCGGATAGCGCTGCAAAGCCACGCTGTCATAGCCGTATTGCGTGCCCATTAGGGCAAATGCAGCGGGCAGGGCGGCCAATGATTGCACGCTGGTGCCCGGACGAATAGTTTCGTCGCGGGCCAGCAGTTCCAGACCCAAAAAGTCTTGTACGGGTACCACCGACTTGTCAAAGTAGCCCGCCTCCCAGGCCTGGGCGGCGCGCTGGTGGCTTTGGGCAGCGAAGGCGTCCAGGTCCTGACGGCTGTGGCCGTGCAGCGAGGCCAGCAGGTCCGCCGAGATGCCTTGCATCACAAAATAGGTTTTGAACGCCAGTTGCGGCTCTAAGGCCCAGGCGCCGCCGTCGGCGCCCATGGGCACGCGCGACATCATTTCCACACCGCCGCCGATGGCCAGATCGGCCTGCCCGGCCATGACCCGCGCTGCGGCAATGGCCACCGCCTCCAAACCGGAGCCGCAGTAGCGGTTGATCTGCATGCCGGCCACCGACTGGTCATAGTCCGCCTGCAAGACCGCCATGCGCGCGATATTGCCGCCTTGCTCGCCCACCGGCATGACGCAGCCCAGCACTACGTCGTCCACGCCCTGGGTATCGAGTGCGTTGCGCTCGCGCAAAGCCACCAGCGGCCGGCTGGCCAGCCACACCGGCGTGATCTCGTGCAGGCTGCCGTCGGGCTTGCCTTTGCCGCGCGGCGTGCGCACGTGGTCGTAAATAAAAGTCTGCGTACTCATGCCACCAAACTCCCTCCGTTGACGGGCAAAACCTGCCCATTGATCCATTCTGATTGCGGCGAGACCAAAAAGCTGATCGCCGCACCCACGTCCTGGGGCGAACCGGCCCGCCCCACCGTGGTGGTTTTGCGCGCGATCTGCTCGGAGCCCTCCCAGTTGTTCATGGTGCCCAAAGACACCGCATTGACCGTCACGCCATGGCGCCCGACCTCGCCCGAGAGGTTGCGGATAAAGCCGATGGCCGCGGCCTTGGCGGCGCCGTAGGCGCACAAGCCCATGCCCGTGGCGGTGCGCGCCGCATCCGAGTTGACGGCCACGATGCGCCCCCAGCGTCGCTCTAACATGGTCGGCAGCAGCGCCTGGCAGGCGTGCATCAGGCCGTGCAGGTTCAAGCTTAGCCAGGCGTCCCACTCGGAGGGGGGCGAGTCCAAAAACGGCGTGTAGCCCCAGCCTTGAGCGGGAATGCCGGCGTTGTGCACAAAAATATCCACGCCACCATGGGCACTCTGGGTCTGCTGGGTCATGGCGAATATCGCCGCCCGGTCGGTCATGTCGGCAGGTGCCGCATCCGCTTGCCAGCCCTGGGCACGCAAGCTTTGGACGGCCTCGTGGGCGCGTTCGGCATAAAAATCGTTTACGATGACGTGCGCGCCTTGCTGCGCCAGTGCCTGGGCCACGCCCAGACCCATACCGCGCCCGGCGCCACTGACCAGCGCCACTTTGCCGTCCAAACGGAACATAGATTCTCCAAAGACCTGATGGTGCCCGAGCTTGCGCCAAGAGCGCCTGGGCCGCATACCGCAAACGAACGAGGCCGCCGGGCGGACGGGCTGGCACCATCGCGCTGTCGCTAGGATCGGCGGCTTACCTTGTTTTACGTATTCCACCATGACCCTACCCCCTTCCTCCTCCGACGGCCCGCGCACCGGGCCGCTGCATGGCCTGCGCGTCATTGAATTTGCCGGCATTGGTCCGGGGCCCTTTGCCGGCATGATGCTGGCCGATATGGGCGCCGACGTTATCGTGATCGACCGCCCTGCCGATGCCCGGCGCGCCCAGGGGCGCCCCCGCCCGGCCATGAACCGGGGCAAGCGGGCCATTGCCGTAGATCTCAAAAGCGAGGAAGGCCAGGCGACCGTCTGGCAACTTCTGGAATCGGCGGACGCACTTTTGGAAGGTTTTCGGCCCGGCGTGATGGAGCGCCTGGGTTTTGGGCCCGAGGCCGTGGCGGCCCGCGCCCCGCGCCTGGTGTATGGCCGCGTGACTGGCTGGGGCCAGGATGGGCCGCTGGCCCATGCGGCGGGCCACGACATCAATTACGTCGCTTTGACCGGCGTGCTGCACACCTCGGCGCGCATGGGCCAGGCCCCGGTGATTCCCCCCACGATGGTGGGCGATATGGGCGGAGGCGCCATGTTTTTGCTCTTTGGCATGCTCTGCGCGCTGATGGAGGCGCGCCAATCCGGGCGTGGCCAGGTGGTTGATGCGGCCATGGTGGATGGCGTGACGGCCATGAGCGCGCTCATCCACCAATTGCGCGGCAACGGCACCTGGGTCGATCAGCCGCAGGCCAACTTCTTTAGCAACAGCTCGCCGTTTTACGAAGTGTTCGAATGCAGCGACGGCCGTTTTGTGACCTTTGGCGCCATCGAGCCGCAGTTTTATGCCACTTTGCTCGAAAAGCTGGGCCTCTCGGATGTGCCGGCCCAGGCGCAGTACGACAGCGCGCAATGGCCGGCCCTCAAGGCCCGTGTGGCCGCGCTGGTCAAAACCCAGCCGCAAGCGCATTGGCAAGCCTTGATGGAAGGCAGCGACGCCTGCTTTGCACCGGTGCTGGACTTTGCCCAGGCGGCGCAGCATCCGCACAACCAGGCACGCGGCCTGTTTGTGGACGTGCAAGGCGAGCAACATGTGGCGCCCGCACCGCGCCTGTCGCGCTCGCAAGCGCGCCAGCCCGCGCCCGGCGCGCAAAGCGGCGAACATACCGAAGCGGTGCTGGCGCAGATGGCGCGCGCACCCGGCTGGCCTCAGACCAGCTAGGCGCATTTCGCGCGACGACCGTTTTTAATCAGGAAATTTATGCCCACCACCGTCATTACCGGCTCGGCCTCTGGCATCGGTGCCGCCACGGCAGCTTTGTTGCGCGCCACCGGCCACAGCCTGATCACCGTGGACTTGCGCGATGCCGACATCCTGGCTGATTTGTCCACGCCTGCCGGGCGCAGCACGGCCTTGGCGCAGGTGCTGGCGCGCTGCGACGGGCGCTTAGACGGGCTGGTTCTCTGCGCGGGCTTGGGGGCGCAGGTGGACCCGGCCAGTTTGGTGGTTTCGGTCAATTATTTTGGCGCTGTTGAACTGCTCGATGGCTTGCTGCCTGCTTTGCAAAAGGGGCAGAACCCGGCGGCCGTCGTGGTCTCGTCGGTGGCCTCTGCGCATCTGCCCTGGGACAAAAATCCTATCGCGGCCCATCTGGAAGCCGGCGAGGAGGCCAAAGCCCAGGCGGTGGTTATGGCCGCCGGTGCGCGTGGCGGAAATTTGGCCTACGCCGGCTCGAAAAATGCGTTGACCGTCGCGGTGCGCCGCCGCGCGGCCGCCTGGGGCGCAGCCGGTGTGCGCCTAAATACCGTGGCGCCCGGTGCCACCGAGACGCCCTTGCTGCAGGCGGGCCTGCAAGATCCGCGCTACAGCGAGGCGATCAAAAACTTCACCGCCCCGATTGCGCGGCGCGCTGATGCCGCTGAAGTGGCTTCGGTGATTGGCTTTTTGATGGGCAGCGGCGCCAGTTTTGTGCATGGCGCCCAGTTCCATGTGGACGGCGGCATCGACGCGGTGTACCGCCCGACGCAGTTTTAGACCGCTTGGGGTCAGAGCCTAGCGGGCGTATTCGGTCCGCAGTGTGGGCTTGAGCGTCTTGCCCGCAGGGTTGCGGGGCAGGGGCTCGGCGCGCAGTACCACCCGCTGGGGTACTTTATAGGCGGCCAGGTGGGCGGCGACATGGGCCTGGATGTCTGCGGCGCTCAGGGCCACGCCCGCACGCGGCACGACGACGGCCACCACCGCCTCGCCCGTATGGTCATCGGGCTGGGCAAATACCGCTGCTTCCAGCACCTGGGGGTGTGCGAGCAAACACGATTCAATCTCGGCAGACGCGATTTTTTCGCCTGCGCGGTTAATCACATCCTTGATGCGGTCCACCACATGCAAATAGCCCTCGGCGTCCAAGCGGCCGATGTCGCCGGTTTGGAACCACTGGCCGGCCAGCGCTTTGCGCTGGGTTGGATCGGCATGCCAGTAGCCGTCCATCAGGCTGACGCCGCGCAGCCAGATTTCACCAGCCTCGCCGGGCGGCAAGTCCGCACCCTGGGTGTCGACGATGCGCAGACTGATGATCGGAGACAGCTGGCCCGCAGCTTGCGGCCGCAGCACAAACATGCGCCCGGAGATGGCGGCGCCCGCGCCATTGGTTTCAGTCAGGCCAAAGCCGATGCCGGACATGGAATTGGGGCGGCGCTCCAGCACATCTTTCACCAGGCTTTGCGGCAGTCCTGCACCGCCAAAGCCCAAACCGCCCAAGGTGCCGGTGACGGCCGGATCGTCAAAGCCGGGTTCATCAAGCAGTTGCATCACCATGGACGGTGCACCGTTAAATTGCGTGATGCGCTCTTTTTGGATCAGCGCCAATGCCTGCTGCGGATTCCAGCGCCGCATAAACACCAAACGCCGGCCGTGGCGCAGCGCAGTCAACAGCTGTGCATGCAAGCCGCTGACGTGAAACAAAGGCACGGCCGTCAGCGTGGTCGGGGGCAGGGCGCGCGCCATCATGGCCGCCACGATGTCGGGAGATGTCATGGCCGACATGGCACCGATAAAGTCGATGTTGAATAAGCCTTGGCACACCGCCCGGTGGCTGGACACCACGCCTTTGGCCTGGCTGCTGGCCCCGGAGGTGAACAAAATCAGCGCCGGGTCCTGGGTGCTCAGCACCGGTGGCGTGAAGGGCGGCGCGCCCGCTGCGCTAGCGTCTTGCCAAGCGCGGCTGACTTGTCCTTGCGCATCATCGACACACAGGCAGGGCAGTTGCAGGGCGGGCAAGTCGGCCTGCACATGGGCCAGGCGGTCGTGGTCGGCGATCAGCAAGCGCGCCTGCAGTGCCTGCAGGCCCGAGAGCAGTTCCTCGCGCAGGCCAAAGCTATTGAGCGGAGCGGGTATGGCGCCCGTTAGTGCCACGGCTACGAAGGCCACGGCCCATTGGGGGCGGTTGCGCATGGCGATGGCCACGCGTTGGCCCGGCAGCACGTCATAAGCGGTTTGCAGGTGCACGGCCAAGGCATCGGCGGCGCTGAAGAATTGCGCGAACGTCCAGCGCTCGTCGTCAAAGACCAAAAACTCGCGCTCGCCATGGGCGCGCCCGGCATCCAGCAGGGTGGGCAGGGTGGCAAAGGCGTTGCGGTAGGCGAGCAGGGGGGCGCCTGCCACATCGACGCTGTGCAGCTCGAAGGGCGCGCCCGGACTGGTTAGTTGGGCACGGCTGCGTGACGCCAGCGCGAGCAGCTCTACATCGGCAGCTGACAGTACAGGGTTTGTAATGGGCATCGATCAAAACCCTCGCAGTCGGGCATAGCGCGCGCGGTGAAAGACGCCGTCGCCCAGGCATTGCTGCACCAGGCGGGCGCGCTTGACGTACAGGCCCAAATCCAGCGCATCGGTGACGCCGATGCCGCCGTGCATCTGCACGGCTTCGTTCATGGTTTTTTCGCACAAATCGGAGGCGCTTGCCTTGGCCAGGCTGGCCAGCTGGGGCAATTGGGATATTTGGGCGTCACCTTCGTCAATCGCGTCTAGCGCAGCCACCACGCAGCTTTGCAGCATTTCTATCTCGGTATACAGCCGCGCCATCCGGTGCTGCAAGGCCTGGAAAGAGCCAATCGGCACGCCAAACTGCACCCGCTCTTTGAGGTAGTCCAAGGTGGTATCAAAGGCATAACGGATGATGCCCAGCGCCTCGGCAGACAAGCTGATGCGGCCCAGGTCCAGCGCATGTTCCAGCACCTGGGCGCTGTCAATGCCGCTGGCCAGCAACGCCTCGGCGGGCAGTTGCACGCCAGCGAGCGCCAGGCGCGCGTAATTGCGGCTGTCGGCCATGTGCAGTGGTTGCACGTGCAGGCCCGTGGTGTCTGCGGGTACCACAAACAAGCCGATAGGCCCGGCGCCACCATCGAGGCGGGCGACGACGATGAAGGCATCGGCGCCCACTGCGTCAATCACAAACCATTTCTCACCCTGCAAAAGCCATTGGCCGGCCTCCCGTCGGGCGCTGGTGGCGATGTTGTGGGGGTCGTGGCGTCCGCTTTCGTCCAGTGCCAGGGCCAAGCGCAGACGGCCTTCGATCAGTGGCGCAAGCCAACGGTCTTTTTGGGCCGCATCACCGGCGCTGCGCAAAATACTGCCGCACAGCACCGCCGAGGACAACAAAGGCAGCGCCGCGAGGTGGCGACCGCAGGCCTCCAAGACGCCCCCCATGCCCATATAGCCCACGTCCAGACCGCCATCGTCTTCGGAAAAAACGGCGGCGGGCCAGCCCAAGTCGATAACCTGTTGCCACAGGCCCGGGTCCATGGCCTGCGCCACGGCGCTGTCGCGGATGCGCCGCTGCAGCGAGACCGGCGATTGCGCGGCCAAAAATACCTCGGCGCTGTGCACGAGCTGGCGCTGTTCTTCATTGCGCAAAAAGCCCATGATTTACCCCGGCAAGCCAAGCACGCGCTTGGCAATGATGTTGAGTTGAATCTCGCTGCTTCCGCCGGAGATGATGTAGGTCTTTGATAGCAGCAGCAAGCGGCTGATGGCGTGCTCATCGGCGCTGAATGCGTCGCCTTCCCAGCTCAGGCCGCGCAGTCCCATGAGCTGGGTCAGCAGCTCGTACTTGGCGACTTCTTGCTCGGTTTGCACCAGTTTCATGATGGACGCCGGACCATGGATGGGCAGCCCGGCCATCGCCTCTTGCTTGACCCGTTGGTGCGTGAGCGTGAAGGCGTGCGAGTCCATGAGCAAGGCGGCCAGCCGGTCGCGCCAAATAGGCTCGCGCAGCGCGCCGGTGTCGTCATACAAATAGGGGCGCGCCACGGCCAGCGCATCGTG
This sequence comes from Comamonas sp. lk, assembly GCA_945861345.1. Taxonomy (GTDB): domain Bacteria; phylum Pseudomonadota; class Gammaproteobacteria; order Burkholderiales; family Burkholderiaceae_C; genus Allorhodoferax. Next base: position 7,526 of record CAMATX010000014.1, on the reverse strand, counting down.
CGAGGGGGCTGCGCCTTCGCTGAACTTGGACATGGCGCTGCGCTCGTGCTGCAAGAGTTTTTTGGCCACCGTCCAGCCGTCGTGCAACTGGCCGACCAGTTGGTCGGCGGGCACTCGCACATTGTCAAAAAAGACCTCGCAAAAGCTCGATTTGCCGCTGATGAGCTCAATGGGTTTGACCGTGATGCCCGGCGTTTTCATATCGATCAGCAAAAAGCTGATACCCGCTTGCTTGTTGGCGCTGGGGTCGGTGCGCACCAGGGCGTACATCCAGTCGCCTTGGTCGCCATACGAGGTCCAGATTTTGGAGCCATTCACAACAAAATGGCCTTGTCCGTCCTGGACGGCGGCGGTGCGCAGGCTGGCCAGATCGGAGCCCGCGTTGGGCTCGCTAAAGCCTTGGCACCAGCGCACGCGCCCTTGCATCATGGGAATCAGGTGCTGCTGCTTTTGCGCTTCGGTGCCCACTTCCAGCAGCACCGGCCCGAGCATCCACACGCCCAGATTGAACTGTGGCTGGCGGCATCCAAGTGCCAGCATTTCCTCTTCCACAATGCGCGCTTGTTTGGCGCTGAGGCCGCCCCCGCCATAGGCGCTGGGCCAGTCCGGCGCAAACCAGCCGCGCTCGCGCATGCATTCAAACCATACGCGCTGGTCGTCGCTGCCAAAGCGCAGCTGCGAGCCGCCCCAGACCATTTCTTCAGGGGTGATGGGCAAACGCATCGAGGCCGGGCAGTTGGCCTCTAGCCATGCGCGCACCTCGGCGCGCCAGGCCGTGACATCTACCACACGACCTCCTGCAGTTGGTCTATCGCCTTCAAGGCGACATAGGTTTTGTGATCATCACGGCGCATAAACAGGGGCTCGGTGACAGCCTCGGTGTCATAGGCCTGCCGCTGCAAATTGACTTTGCGCAGCTTGTAGTTGCCGGTCATATCGGTGCTGGCCGAAATGCGTACAAAGTAGGGCGCGGCGTAGGCGGGCAGGCGCTCGAGTGCCAGTTTCCAAAACGCTTGCGGGTCAAATTGCGCACCCTCTTGCATGACCAGGGCGGCCATGCCGGCGCGGCCTTCGCAGCCAGGTACCTGGACGCCGTAAACGGTGATGGCGTCCAGCCCGGGAAAATCGCCCAAAGCATCGGCAACCTCGGTGGTGGACACGTTCTCGCTCTTCCAGCGGAAGGTGTCACCGATGCGGTCTACAAACCAAAAATAGCCGTCCTCGTCATAGCGCAGCAAATCACCCGAGGACCACCAGGCGTCGCCTGGCTTGAAAACATCGCGCAGTATCTTGCGCTCAGTGGCAGCTGCCGAGGTATAGCCCTCAAAGCGTCCGCCCACCACATCGGGCATGGTGATGATCATGCCAATGGCTTCGCCCACTTCGCCCGGCGCGCACAGCTGTAAAAAACCCTTGTCGTCGCGCAGATGGCATTGGTTGTCGGCGTCATAGCGCACCAGACGCAAATTGGACTTTTCCCAATACGGAATGCGCCCGCAGGAGCCCATGCGGTTGTCCAGATTGATCGTGTTGGTGTTGGCCTCGGTGGCGCCCCAACCCTCGTAAATTTCAAAATCGCCAAAGCGGCGTACCCACTGCTCCCACACCTCGCTGGCCATGCCGGCACCTACCATTTTGCGCAGGCTGTGTTCTCGCTCGCCCGCTTGCGCCGGCGTGGTGAGCAAAAAGCGAACAATTTCGCCCACGTACTGGCAGATGGTGACCTGGTGGCGCCGCACGTCGGCCCAAAACTCGCTGCGGCTGAACTTTCGGCGCAGCAGCAAACTGGCGCCGCTGGCAATCGCCGTAGCACCCACCGACAGCGAGGCTGCACCGTGGTACAGCGGTAAAAAGCAATAAAAACAATCGCTGGGCTGCACGTCCATGGTGGTTTGCATGACGTCGCCGGTAATCAACCAGCGCGCGTGGCTGATGATGGCTGCTTTGGGAAGTCCGGTCGTGCCCGAGGTAAAGATATACACGGCAGGCTTTTCGCCCACCAAACCGGCGCGCCAATCTGCGGGCGGGTTGCTGCTGGCACTTTGCAGGGCCAGTGCCTGCAGGTCCAAGGCGCATACCGCGCGCTCGTGGGCGCTGGCCGGGCGTTCTTCGTCGGGCCATAGCCAGCAGCGCACATCGGCGGGCAGTGGAGTCGCGGCAAACTGGGGCAGGCATTCTTCGCCCACCACGACCAGCTTGGCGCCGGTTTCAGTCAGGCCGTGCTCCAGCAATTTGCCGCGCACATTGGTGTTGAGAAACACGGCGGTAACGCCCAGCTTGGCCAGGCCCAGCCACACAAACATAAAGCCTGGCCGGTTTTCCATGCACAGCGCCACCACATCGCCGCAGCGCAGGCCCAGCTGGTGGCCGGCGTGGGCCACCTGGTTGATACAGGCATTGGTTTGGGCATAGCTCAGCCGGGTGTCGCCGTAGTACAAGCAGGGGCGATCGGCGTAGCGCGCGGTGCTTTCTTCAAAGCGTTCGGCCAAGGTATAGGTTTGGGAGGCACGGTGGCGCTGGCCGGCTTGGGCGCGGCGGTCGAGCTTGGCCTGCGTGACTTCGCGGGGCACGATAAGGCAGTTTTTCATGCGCGTTCCCGTAATTGATATTTGCGCTTAGCGCACTGCGCGCGGCATGTGCAGACCAAATTGCGCGATCAGCTCGCGCTGAATTTCATTGGTGCCACCGCCAAAGGTCAGGGTCGTGGCGGCGCGTACTTCGTATTCCAGGTCACCCATGAGCAACTCGGCACTGCTGCCTTGGCGCACCAGCGCGCTGTGGCCTACGATTTCAATGAGGTTGCGCAAGACCTTGATCACGCTCTCGGAGCCATAGACCTTGGTGGCCGATGCCAGGGCCACGTCCATGCTGCCTTTTTCCAGGTCTGCGGCGATGCGAAAGTTAATCAGGCGCATGGCCTCCATGCGGGTGTAGCAGTCGGCCAGCAGGCGGCGCACCCAGGGCAGGTCGATGGCGCGGTGGCCGTTTTCGTCACGTGCTTTGGCCCAATCGAGCACCCGCTTGTAGGGGCCAAAAATTTTGTCGGACCAGGAACCCAGACCCAGCCGCTCGTGGTTGAGCTGCGCGGTAATCAGCTTCCAGCCGCCGTGCAGTTCGCCCACCAGGCGGTCGGCCGGGACTTGCACATTGTCGTAGTAGGTGGCCGAGGTGAAATTGCCCACCGTGGGGATCAGCGTGTGCGAAAAACCGGGGGTTCCGGTGTCCACGATCAAAATCGAAATACCCTTGTGCCGTGCCAAGTCCTGGCTGGTGCGCGCAGCCAACCAAATATGGTCTGCCGACTCTACGCCCGAGGTCCACAGCTTGTTGCCATTGACCACAAAGTGCCCGGTGTGCAAGTCACCATGCAGGCGTGCGTGGGTGGAGAGCGCGGCCAGATCAGAGCCCGCTTGCGGTTCGGAATAACCAATCGAAAAAATGATGTCACCCGAGGCGATGCCGGGCAAAAAGCGCGCCTTTTGCGTCTCGGTGCCTGACTCCATCAACGCCGGGCCGACGGTGCTGATCGTTACAAAAGGAAGGGGCGCCCCGGCGATATTGGCTTCTTCGAAAAATATCAGCTGCTCGGTGGCACTCAAGCCTTGGCCGCCGTGCTGCTTGGGCCAGCCCACGGCCAGCCAGCCGTCTTGGCCCATTTGGCGCACGGTTTGGCGATACAGGGGGCCGCCTTCGGCGCCGCGCAGGGCCAGACGCAGCGCGGGCGTCATCAAGGCATTGAAATAGTCACGCACGCGCAAGCGCAGGGCGTGTTGTTCGGGGCTCAGGTCGATGAACATGGGGATTACTCTTATTCTTGGCCCAAAATCAGTCCGCTGGTGGGCACGCCGGTGCCGGCGGTGACCAATACATTGCGCACTTGGTCTACTTGGTTGACGGCGGTGCCACGCACCTGGCGCACGGCCTCGGCAATGCCGTTCATGCCGTGGATATAGGCTTCGCCCAATTGGCCGCCGTGGGTGTTGATCGGCAGACGTCCGCCGCGCGCGTGGTGGCCGGCGCGCACAAAGTCCTTGGCTGCGCCACGCTCGGCGAAGCCGAACTCTTCGAGCTGGGGCAGCACAAAAGGTGTGAAGTGGTCGTAAATCACCGCCGTTTGAATGTCTTGGGGCGTGAGACCGCTTTGCTCCCATAGCTGGCGCGCGACCAGGCCCATTTCGGGCAGGCCGGTAATGTCATCGCGGTAGTAAGAGGTCATGATTTGCTGGCCGTCACTGCTGCCTTGGGCTGCGCCTTTGATGATGACGGGGCGGGTTTTCATGTCACGCGCGCGTTCGACCGAAGTGATGACCATGGCCACGGCGCCGTCCGACTCCTGGCAACAGTCGAGCAAATGCAGGGGCTCGCAAATCCAGCGCGAGGCCTGGTGCTCGGCCAGGGTGATGGGTTTTTGGTGGAAAAACGCCGCCGGGTTGGTCGCTGCAAAGTCGCGCGCGGCCACGGCAACGCGGCCAAAGTCTTCGCTGGTGGCGCCGTAGGTGTGCATATAGCGGCGGGCAAACATGCCCACCCAGGCCGCTGGTGTGTGAAAGCCATAGGGCATGTACCAGCCGTAGTTGACGTTTTCAAACAGCGGCGAGGAGCCAAACCCATAGTTGCCATTGCCAAAGCGGTACCAGCTGCGCTCATTCATGGCGCGGTAGACCACCACGGTGCGGGCTATGCCCGTGGCCACCGCCATGGCTGCATGCAGCACCGGGCCGCAAGCCGCTCCGCCGCCGTGTGGCACTTGCGAGAAAAAGCGCACGTTTTTGGCGCCCAACAGGCGGGCGATTTCGTACTCGGGCACTTTGTCCACCGAGTAGGAGGAAAAGCCGTCTACCTCGGCGGGGTCTATGCCTGCGTCATTGAGGGCTTGCAGCGTGGCCTCCATGGCCAGCCGCACCTCGGTGCGCCCAGAGTTTTTGGAGAACTCGGTGGCGCCCAAGCCGACGATGGCGGCGCGCCCGGAAATGGATGGTTCGCTCATAGCGTTGTAGTCCTGGCGCGTTCAGGGAAAGCGGACCCGCACCGTGCCGGTGACGTGGCTGCCCATGGCGTTAGCGCCTTTGAAGCTGAGTTCCACCGTGCGGTCTGGTGCGCGCTTGTCGGTGACGCTGCCGCTAAAGCGCATGGTGTCGCCCGGGTAGTTGGGCGCGCCCAGTTTGATTTTGAGGTCGCATAAGCGGCTGTGCGGCCCGCTCCAGCCTTGCACAAAGCGTTGTACCAGCCCGTTGGTCGTCAGGATGTTCATGAACACGCCCTGCGAGCCCAGCGCGCGCGCGGCCTCCAGATCAATATGCCCAGGGAAATAGTCGCGCGTGGCAATGGCCCCGCCGGTGATGAGGGCGGCCGTGATCGGCACGTCCATGGCCTCCATGGCCTGGCCTACTTCAATGGCATCAAACGCTGGCATGCGCGGCCTCCTGTGCTGCGCCATCGTCGGGCGCGTCGTATTTCCAGCCCAGCGTGTCATGGCTGGCCAGCCAGTCGCCCAGAGCGGCCAGCTGGTGCTCGCTGCCGCCTAAAGCGGCGCCCAAGGCGCGGCTCCAGTACAAAAAGCGGTGGATGGGGTAGGTCAGGTCCACGCCGATACCCCCATGGACGTGCTGGGCCATATGGCCGGCGAAGTGGCCGGCATCATTGGCCAGCACGCGAGTGGCCAGCGCTTGTGGCGCAGCGCCCAGGCCGGCATCGAGGCGGTACACCAGTTGCCACAGCGCACTGCGCAGCGCCTCTAAGGCCATGTAGCCATCGGCCATTTGGCCGCTGACCAATTGAAAGCTGCCAATGGCCCGGCCAAATTGCTGGCGCTCGCTGACGTAGTCCACGGTGCGGCGCAAATGCGCTTGGGTCACGCCCAGTTGCAGGGCTGCCAGGCAGGCTGCGGCGCGCTCGCTCACCCAGGGCAGGGCGGCTTGGGGCAGCACTTGCCAGGCGGCCAGGGGGCAGTCGTGAAAGTCCAGGTCGGCCACCTCCAGGTGGTGCTGGCTGCGACCGGTGGTGCGTGCCACGCCGGCGGCGTCCAGATCCACCATGAGTAGTCGCATCTGGCCATCAAGGGCGCCGGCCAGCAGCGCAAAGCGGGCGGTTTGGCCCAGATTCACCGCCGGGGCGTGGCCGCGCAAGCTAAAGCCGACATCCGTTTTTTGGACCTGCAGCGCCGCACCGCGGCTGTCAGACAGTGCCGCCAAGGACAGCGCCAAGGGGCTGCCGTCCTGCATCAAAGCCTGCCACAGGCCATCGGGCGCGGCCACACCAAAATGCGCGAGTGCGGACAGGCCCACTTGTTGCTCCCACAAGGGCACGAGCGCTAAAGCACTGCCTTGTTGTTCCAGGATGCCCATCAGCTCGGTCAACCCCAGGCCCAAGCCGCTGCGCTCTGGGGATACCAGCACGGTGTGCAGACCTGCCGCAATACATTGCTTCCACAAGTCCTGCATAAAGGGCGCCTGGCCGCTGTCATGCGCGCGCAGTTGCTCGTCGCCACAGTAGTCGGCAAACAGGCCTGCGGCCATGTCGGCAAAGGCCTGTTGATCGTCTGTCAGTTCAAAGTTCATAGCGGGCTTGCAAGAGGGCAGGTGGGCCTAGGCGGCATCGGGCACGGGCCGAAACTGCGGCAGCACCAGGTCGCCGTCGTAGGTGTGAAATTCAAGCTGTACTTTTTGGCCGATGCGCACATCGCCCGGAGCCACGCCAACCAGCTGGGTGATCAGGCGCGTGCCTTCTTCGAGTTCGATCAGCGCAATCGGGTTGGGGTGCTCAAAAGGCGGCACCTCGGGGTAATGCATCACCACAAAGGAGTACACCGTGCCGCGTCCGCTGGCGGTGACGGCGTCCCACTCAAAGGAGTGGCACTGCGGGCAGACCGGGCCAGGTGGGTGGCGCAAGGTGCTGCAGGCTGTGCAGCGCTGAATACGCAACTGGCCCGCGCGCGCGCCTTCCCAGAAAAAGCGGGTGTCGTCGCTGAGGCCCGGCGCCGGGCGCTGGGGCTTGGCTGGTGCGCCGGCCGGCGTGCCAGGCGCTGCAGCCTGCGCAGGCTTGAATTTAAAAACGCGGAACAACAGTTGGCCGACCTCTTCGTCGCCGCTGGCGATCTCCGAGAAATATCGCATCACCAAAGTAACAAAGTAGCCGGTACCCAGCGCCGTGGTTTTCTCGGGGCTGATAGTGTCCAAACGCGTGGTGTAGTACAGGCGTTCGCCCTCGTGCACGGCGCGGCGAAATTGCAGCTCGGAATTGACGGCGACCACCGAGGCCAGGCCCTGGGCCTCCATCAGCTTGAGGACTTCGTAGGGGTTCTCGGTGGTGGAGCCAGGCGGGTAGTTGTTGAGCGTAAAGCCCTCCATGCACCACACTTGCAGCATAGCCTCGGGCGCGTGGACGGCGCCTTCGACCAGGTAAGGCGCAGCGTCCACCCCCATGATTTCGCACCATTGGCGGATCATGGGCGCGTTGACTTTGTCCCAGGCGTAGACGCGCCCGTATTCTTTGCCCACCAGCGCCCGGGCGCCGTCCATCCATTGGGG
>CAMATX010000013.1 GCA_945861345.1 Comamonas sp. lk | reverse complement strand
CACCTGCGGGATAGCGCGGGTGAGCGACTGGAACATATGGTGGTGCGTGTTGACCATGCCCGGCACCAGCAAGTAGTGGCGCGCGTCGATCACCTCGTCGGCCATGTGCGGCATGTCGCTGGCCGGGCCGATAGCCGCGATCAGGCCATCGCGCACCAGCACCGAAGTCTCGCGCAGCTCCTCGCCTTGGTCGTTTTGCGTGGCCACGGTGTGGGCGTTGTGTATCAGCAAAGTGGCCATGCGCCGATTGTGCCGTAGCCACGGGCTCAGGCTTGCCACTTTATGATGCAGACCATGAACCCGCTTGCTGACCCCCCCGTTTTTTTACGCAGCTTGTATGACGCCGCTGTCACGCGCGCACTGCCTTTGCATAACACCGCGCAGTTTTTGCCGCCGCCGCCGCGCGGACGCACGCTCGTACTGGGTGCGGGCAAAGCGGCGGGCGCCATGGCGCAGGCGATAGAGGCGCTGTGGCCGCTTGATGCGCCCCTGTCGGGCCTGGTGGTGACGCGCTACGGCCACATTCCCCCGCGCCCGGCAGGTGTGGCGCAGCGCATCGAGGTGCTGGAGGCCGCCCACCCGGTGCCCGACGCAGCTGGCGAGCAGGCGGCCCGGCGCATCCTGGCGCTGACCGAAGGCCTGACTGCCGACGACCTGGTGCTGTGCCTGATGTCGGGCGGCGCCTCGGCGCTGCTGACGCTGCCCGCCCTGGGCCTGAGCCTGGCCGACAAGCAGCGCATCAACAAAGAACTGTTGCGCTGCGGGGCGCATATTGGAGAGATCAATAGCATGCGCAAGCACCTCTCGCGCATCAAAGGCGGGCGCTTGGCGCTGGCCTGCACGCCTGCGCACGTGCTGACGCTGGCCATTAGCGACGTGCCGGGTGATGACCCCTCCACCATCGGCAGCGGCCCCACCGTGGGCGACGCCAGCACCTGCGCCGACGCGCTGGCCATCATGCAGCGCTACGGTATTGCCGTACCCGAGGCGGTGCGCGCCGCCTGGGCCGATAGCAGCCTGGAGACGCCCACGCCCGACGATGCGCGCTTTGCAGGCCAGCGCTACCAGCTGATCGCCACGCCCCAGCAATCGCTGCAGGCAGCGGCCGATGCGGCGCGCGCCGCCGGCGTGGCCGCCTACATCCTGAGCGACGAGATCGAGGGCGAGTCGCTGGAAGTGGGTAAAGTGCATGGCGCTTTGGCCCGCGCAGTGGCCAAGGGCCAGGGCGCGTTTACCAAGCCCTGCGTGCTGCTAAGCGGCGGCGAGACCACCGTCACTATCGGCCCGCCGCTGCCGGGTTCGGCGCCGGGACGGGGCGGGCGGGCCGGCGAGTTTTGTTTGGGCCTGGCCCAGGCGCTGCAAGCCATACCCGGCGTCTGGGCGCTGGCAGCGGACACCGACGGCATCGACGGCGTGGAGGACAACGCTGGCGCCCGCGTAGGCCCAGACACCCTGGCACGCGCGTCAGCCGCCGGCGTGTCTTTAGCCAGCCACCAGGCGCGCCACGACGCTTATGGCTTTTTCTCAGCCCTGGACGACCTGGTCGTCACCGGCCCGACGCATACCAATGTGAACGACTTTCGGGCAATTTTGATCACTTGAACCAAGGTTTTTTGATATCATTGGCGATATGATAAATCCACCTCGCCTGGTCTTGGACACCAATATCTTGGTGGCGGCGATGCGCAGCCGGCTCGGCCCCTCGTTTGCCCTGATACAGCTCATACGAATCGGTCGAGTGCAAATGTGTTGCAGTCCGGCCTTGTTTTTGGAATACGAGGCGGTCTTAAAACGCCCGACACAATTACAAGCCAGTGGGCTGCTTGCGCAGGACATCGATGCCATTTTGAACGAGCTTGCGGGTTTGATTGCGCCTATTCGCACCCATTACCAGTGGCGCCCTCAACTCAAAGACCCGGCTGATGAAATGGTGCTCGAGGCCGCAGTCAACGCCCAAGCGCAAGCCTTGGTCACGTTTAACGCCCGCGACTTTGGCCCCGCCGCACGCTTTGGTCTGGCGGTGCGCAACCCAGCCCAGGTCTTTGTCCAATTTCAATTACCGCGAAACCAGGAATTCCCACCATGAGCCAATACGCATTGCGCCTACCAGAGTCCTTAAAGGCTGCGGCCAAACGCATCGCCGCGCAAGATGACACGACGATGAATCAGTTTTTTGTGGTGGCTATCGCCGAAAAAATCAGCGCCATGGAAACGGCTGCATTTTTTGAAAAACGCGGCGCCCTCGCTGACGCCAAAGCCGCCCAAAAAGCATGGGACAAAGTCGCCAGAAATGCGCCAGCGGCAGGCGACGAGTGGCCCGCAAAAAATAAAGCCTAAACGGCGCCCCCAGCCACCCTACTGCGCTTGCAGCGCCCGCAGCACATGCTCTGGCGTGGCAGGCGCCTCTAAATACACCGCGCCGCTGCGACAGCTAGCAATCGCGTGGCGAATGGCTTCGTACACGCTGATGGCCAGCATGAAAGGCGGCTCGCCCACGGCTTTGGAGCCAAAGACGTTGTCCTCGCGGTTGGGCTCGGGCCACAAGTCCACCTTGAAGTGTTCGGGCACGTCGCCCGCGGTGGGGATTTTGTAGGTGCTTGGCGCGTGTGTGCTCAGATGCCCTTGGGCATTCCAAACCAGTTGCTCGCTGGTCAGCCAGCCCATGCCTTGCACAAAACCGCCCTCGATCTGGCCGATGTCCAGCGCCGGGTTGATGCTGCGCCCCACGTCGTGCAGGATGTCGACCTTGAGCACCCGCGTCTCGCCGGTCAGGGTGTCGATGGCCACCTCGGTGCAGGCGGCGCCGTAAGCGAAGTAGAAAAAAGGCCGGCCGGTGAGCGTGGTTTTGTCGTAATGGATTTTGGGCGTGCGGTAAAAGCCATCACTCCACAACTGGATGCGGTTGGCATAGGCGGCTTGCACCACGTCCTCAAAACGGCGCGTGTTTTTGGGCGAGCGCACTTGCCCGCCGCCAAACTCCACAGCGCCTGCGCCGCAGCCGTCAAGGCCGGCCACAAAAGCGGCCAGGTTGTCGCGCACATGGCGGGCGGCAAATTGGGCGGCGCGGCCATTGAGGTCGGTGCCTGCTGAAGCGGCCGTGGCCGAGGCATTCGGGATGGTGTGCGTATCGCTGGCGCTGCACAGCACCGAGGCCAGCGGCACCCCCAGCTCGTCGGCGACGATTTGGCTGATTTTGGTGTGCAAGCCCTGTCCCATCTCGGTGCCGCCGTGGTGCACGCGCACACTGCCGTCCAGGTACACATGCACCAGCGCGCCGGCCTGGTTAAACAGCGTGGCGGTAAAGCTGATGCCGAACTTGACTGGTGTTATCGCCAGCCCCCGGCGCACCACCGGCGCACTGGCATTCCAGCGGGCCACTTCTTGCATGCGCTGGCGGTACTGCGCGCTGCTTTGCAGGCGCGTGAGCAGCGGCGCCAGGATGTTGTCCTCCACCTTCATTTGGTAGTGCGTGGTGTCGCGGCGGGCGGCGGCGCCCGGGGCCAGGGGCTCGTCGCTGTAGAGGTTGCGCAGGCGCACATCCAAGGCGTCTTGGCCCAGCGCGCGGGCGATGTCGCCCATGATGGTTTCAATCAGGATCACCCCCTGCGGGCCGCCAAAGCCGCGAAAGGCGGTGTGGCTTTGGGTGTTGGTTTTGCAGCGGTAGGAGGCGATCTCCACGTCTTGCAAAAAGTACGCGTTGTCGCTGTGAAAAATCGCGCGATCGGCCACCGGGCCGGAGAGGTCGGCGCTAAAGCCGCAGTTCACCGCCATGTGCAGTTGCAGGCCGTGCAGGCGCCCGCTGTCGTCGTAGCCCACGGTGTAGTGGCACACCACGGGGTGGCGCTTGCCGGTAATCATGAAGTCGTCGTCGCGGTCCAGGCGCAGCTTGACTGGCGCGCCCACGGCATGGGCGGCTACTGCGGCCCACACGGCGACATGGCCGGCCTGCGTTTCTTTGCCGCCAAAGCCGCCGCCCATGCGCCGGCATTGCACCTGCACCGCGTGGTTGTGCAGACCCAGGGCGTGCGCCACCCAGTGCTGCACTTCGGCCGGGTGCTGGGTGCTGCTGTGCACCGTCCATTGGCCCTGGCTTTGGGGCAGCGCGTAGGCCACCTGCCCCTCCAAATAAAAATGCTCTTGTCCGCCCACTTCCAGGCGGCCGCTCAGGGTATGGGCGGCGCTTTGCAGGGCGGCTTGCGCATCGCCGCGGCGCACAAAAACAGGCGGCAGCACATAGCTTTGCGCGGCCAGGGCCTGCTCCACGGTCAGCACCGGTGGCAAGGGTTCGATATCGAGCAGCACGGCGCGCGCGGCGCGGCGCGCCTGCATGACGGTGCGCGCCACCACCAGACCCACCACCTGGCCGATGTGCTGCACCGTGTCGCGCGCAAAAATGGGCTCGTCGCCGGCAAAAGAGGCCAGCATCGGGTCGCCTGGAATGTCCGCGGCCAGCACGACGGCCACGACGCCGGGCATGGCGCGGGCGGCCGCGCTGTCCACGCCGCGCAGGCGGCCGTGGGCTACGGTGCTGAGAATGGGCGCGGCATGCAGCGTGCCCTGCAGCTCGGGCATATCGTCCACATACGTGGCAGCACCGGCCACCTGGGCATGGGCGCTTTCGTGGGGCGCGTCGCGGCCACTGGCGGCTAAGGGGGCGGCAAGCTCTTTGCCAGGTGCTTGGGCGCTGCTCATGGCTGGGCCTCCAAGGCCACAGGGCCTGTTTGCAGCGCGTGGATATCGATGGCCGGTGTGCCCTGGCTTTCCAGCCAAAAACGCCAGAGCAAATTGCCCAGCACCTGGCGGCGGTAGGCGGCGCTGGCACGCATGTCCGAGATGGGCGCAAACTCGGCGCGCAGCGTGTCCATGGCGGCGCGCACGGTAGCCTCGGTCCAGGGCTGGCCGCGCAAAGCCGCCTCGGTGGCAGCGGCGCGCGCGGGCGTGGCGGCCACACCACCTGCGCCTAGCGAAACCTGCGCCACCACGCCTTTGCGAATGTGCACTTGCAGCGCCAGGCAGACGGCAGAAATATCGTCCTCGGTGCGCTTAGAGACTTTGTAGACCCGGCTGAACTCGCCTTTTTGCGGACGCGGCACTTTGATCCAGGCCAGCACGTCGTCGGGGCGCATCAGGGTGCTGCGGTAGCCGGTGTACAGCGCTTCGAGCGGCATTTCGCGGTAGCCCTTGCTGCTGGCCAGCACGATGTTGCTACCCAGCGCGATGAGCAAGGGCATGGAGTCACCAATGGGCGAGCCGTTGGCCACATTGCCGCCCAGTGTGCCGGCGTTGCGCACCGGAATGCCGGCAAAGCGGTCGGCAAAACTTTGCAGCTGCGGGCGGTCCTGGCACAAAGCGGCAAAAGCCTCGCTCAGGCGCACTGCCGCGCCAATGGCGATGTGGTGGCGGTAGCGGTCGATCTGGCGCAGTTCTTCCACGCGGGTGGTGTCTATCACCTGCCCGAACTGGCGGTGCTGCTTGGTCACCCACAGACCCACGTCGGTGCAGCCGGCCACCAGCTGCGCGCGAGGGTGGCGTTTGCGCAGGGCCAGCAGCTCGGGCAAGGTGCGCGGGGCCAGGTAGGCGCCGGTGGCGGGCTTGGCATCGGCGCCAGGTTTGGCGTCGGTGGCCAAGGCGCGCAGTTGCTGGCGCAGGGCCGGGTTGTCCAGGCTGGCCGGTGGCAGTTGGTGCATGCTGCAGGCCGCGTCCACGATGGGGCGGTAGCCCGTGCAGCGGCACAAATTGCCCGACAAAGCCTGCTGGGCCGTGGCCCGGCTCACCGGTGCGCCGCCCTGGTTTTGGTAGAGCGCGGCCAAGCTCATCACAAAACCGGGGGTGCAAAAGCCGCATTGCGAGGCGTGGTACTGCACCAACGCCTCTTGGGCGGGGTGCAAATGGCCCTCGGGGCCGGGCAGGTCTTGCACCGTCCACAAGGCCAGGCCATCGAGCGCATGGGCCATGTGGATGCAGCTATTGACCGCCCGGGTGTGCAATTGGCCGCCGCGCAGCTCGCCCAGCACCACGGTGCAGGCACCACAATCGCCCTCACCGCAGCCCTCTTTGGTACCGGTTTGGTGCAAATCCTCGCGCAAAACCTCCAAGACGGTGCGCTCGGGCGGCACATCGTGCAAGGTGCGCAGGCGACCGGCCTGGATAAATCGAATCGGCTTGGTTTGTGCTTGGGGCTTGGTCATGAAAAAGTGCGTTACTTGCGTCAGATGCAAGGGTAAATCAGGAAGGTCCTGCGTGGCTTAGACGTTAGCATATGCACTGTTTCTCAGCTATCCGCATCTGCCCTCCTCCCCGCCTGTCCGCGCATGACCCACCCCCGCCTTGAACTGACTGGCATCACCAAAGCCTACCCCGGCGTGGTCGCCAACAGCGACGTCTCGCTCACGGTGCTGCCGGGCCAAACGCATGCGGTGCTGGGCGAGAACGGCGCGGGCAAGTCCACGCTGATGAAGATTATTTACGGTGCGATCAAGCCCGATGCGGGCCAGATGCGCTTTAACGGCCAGCCGGTGCACATCCGCAACCCCAAAGAGGCGCGCGCGCTGGGTATCAGCATGGTGTTCCAGCATTTCAACCTGTTTGATACAGCGACCGTGGCCGAAAACGTCTGGCTGGGCTTGGACAAAAGCCTGAGTTTGGCGCAGGTCAGCCAAAGCATCAGCGACAAAGCGCGCCAGTACGGGCTGGACATCGACCCCTCGCGCCCGGTGCACACCCTGGGCGTGGGCGAAATGCAACGGGTGGAGATCATCCGCGCCCTGCTGACCCAGCCGCAGCTGCTGATTTTGGACGAACCCACTTCGGTGCTCACGCCGCAGGCCGTCGAAAAGCTCTTTATCGTGCTGCAGCAATTGGCCTCCGAGGGCTGCAGCATTTTGTACATCAGCCACAAGCTGCACGAGATACGTGCCCTGTGCAATGCCTGCACAGTGCTGCGCGGCGGCAAAGTCACCGGGGTGTGCAACCCGGCGCAAGAGTCCAATGCCTCGCTCTCCAAAATGATGATTGGCGCTGAGCCACCCCAACTCAAGCACCAGGCGCGCGAGCCCGGTGCGGCACGCCTGACGGTGCGCAATTTGCACCTGCCGCGCGAAGACCAGTTTGGCGTGGACCTGCAAGACATTGACCTGCACGTGCGCGCCGGCGAGGTGCTGGGCATTGCCGGTGTCTCGGGCAATGGGCAGCGCGAGCTGCTGTATGCGCTCTCGGGCGAGGACTGCCGCGCACCCAAGGGCAGCATTTGCATGGGCGAGGTCGATGTATCGGGCAAACATCCGGCGGCGCGGCGTGCGCTGGGCCTGCATTTCGTGCCCGAGGAACGCCTGGGGCGCGGCGCCGTCCCCAGCCTGGGACTGGCGCACAACCTGCTGCTCACCCGCACCGAAGCGATTGCCTGGCCGCGTTTTGCCGGCGGCTGGCTGCAACTTGCGGCCCTGCGCGCGCAGGCGCAGCGCATCATTGAGCGCTTTGGCGTGAAGGCCAACGGCCCGGACGCGCCTGCGCGTTCGCTGTCGGGGGGCAATTTGCAAAAATTTATTGTGGGCCGCGAAATTGACGCCCAACCTTCGCTGTTCATCGTCTCGCAGCCGACCTGGGGCGTGGACGTGGGCGCAGCGGCGCAGATTCGCGGCGCGATTTTGGCTTTGCGTGACGCCGGTTGCGCCGTGCTGGTGGTCAGCGAGGAGCTGGACGAACTCTTTGAGGTCTGCGACCGGCTGCAGGTGATCGCGCATGGCCGCCTTTCGCCCTCGGTGGCTGCAGCGCAAGCGACGGTGGCGCAGCTGGGCGCGTGGATGAGCGGCTTGTGGGAGGCGCAGACATGATCAAGCTGCAGGCGCGGCCCCAGGCCTCGGGGTTTTGGACCTTTGCCTCGCCCCTGTTGGCGCTGGCGCTGACGGTGCTCATTGGCGTACTGCTTTTTAGCCTGCTGGGCAAAGACCCGGTGCGCGGGCTGCAGGTGTTTTTCTGGGAGCCGATCAAAAGCAGTTATGCGCTGGGGGAGCTGGTAGTCAAAGCCACGCCTTTGCTGCTGATTGCGCTGGGCCTGGCTGTGTGTTTTCGCTCCAATGTGTGGAATATCGGCGCCGAGGGGCAGTACATCATTGGCGCGGTATGCGCCAGCGGCGTAGCGCTTTTGGCCGATAAGGACACCGGCAGCTGGATTGTGGCGGCGCTGACTTTGGCCGGCGTGCTCGGCGGCATGGCTTGGGCGGCCATCACGGCGCTCTTGCGCGACCGCTTTAATGCCAACGAGATTTTGGTCAGCCTGATGATGGTGTACGTGGCGGTGCAGGTGCTGGGCCTGTTGGTGTACGGCCCCTGGAAAGACCCGCAGGGCTACAACTTCCCGCAAACCAAAAACTTTGACGCAGCAACGCACATCCCGCGCCTGATGGCGGGCTCGCGCATGAGCATCGGCGTGCTGTTTGCGCTGGTCGGGGTCGGCGCGGTGTGGGTATTTTTGTTCCGCACCCGGGCCGGTTTTGCCCAGCAAGTGGGTGGCTTGGCGCCAGCGGCGGCGCGCTACGCGGGTTTTTCGGCGCGCCAGGCTTTGTGGACGGCGCTGCTGGTCTCGGGCGGCATGGCCGGGCTGGCCGGGGCGCTGGAGGTGGCCGGGCCTATCGGCCAGCTCACCCCTTATGTGCCGGCGGGCTATGGGTTTGCCGCCATCATCGTGGCCTATGTGGGGCGGCTGCATCCGGTGGGGCTGGTATTTTCCAGCCTGCTGATGAGCATGTTTTATATCGGCGGCGAGTTGGCGCAGTCGCGCCTGGGCATGCCCAAATCGCTGACCGGGGTATTTCAGGGCCTGCTGCTGTTTTCGCTGCTGGCCTGTGACACGCTGGTGAACTACCGGCTGGTGCGCCTGCGCACCGCCGCCTCTGGAGGAACGGCTTGATGGAGTCCTACGCACTGCTGATTGCCGCCACGCTCAACGCCGGCACGGTGCTGGCCATCGCCTCGCTGGGGCTGTTGATCAACGAAAAAGCGGGCATCGTCAACCTGGGCGCCGAGGGCATGATGCTGTGCGCCGCGATTGCCGGTTTTGCCACCGTGGTGCACACCGGCAGCGACACGCTGGGCTTTGCCGCCGGCATGCTGGCCGGGGGCGTGATGGCCGCCATCTTTGGCGCGCTGGTGATCTGGCTCAACACCAACCAATACGCCACCGGGCTGGCGCTCAGCCTTTTTGGCGCCGGGTTTTCAGCCTTTGTGGGCGTGGGCTATGTGCAAGAAAAGATCCCCGAGCGGCCGACGTTTTCCATCCCCGGCCTGTCGGACATCCCTTTCATAGGCTCGGCGTTTTTCAAGCACCACCCGCTGGTGTACCTGACGATGGCTTTTGCCGGCGCGCTGGTGTGGTTTTTGTACCGCACGCGCAGCGGTCTGGTGATGCGCAGCGTGGGCGAAAACCCCGAGTCGGCCCACGCCCTGGGCTACCCGGTACGCTGGATCCGCATGGCCTGCGTGGTGGCCGGGGGTGCGCTGTGCGGGCTGGCCGGGGCCTACATCTCAGTTATTTACACCCCGCTGTGGGTCGAGGGCATGGTGGCTGGCAAGGGTTGGATTGCCTTGGCGCTCACCACTTTTGCCACCTGGCGGCCTGGCCGTGTACTCCTTGGGGCGTATTTGTTTGGTGGTGTAACCATGCTCCAATTCCACTTGCAGGGCATCGGCGTGGACGTGCCCAGCCAGGTGCTGAGCATGCTGCCCTATGTGGCGACCATCGTGGTACTGGCCCTGATTTCCCGCAATCCGGCCTGGATTCGGATTAATATGCCGGCTTCGATCGGGAAACCCTTCTACCCCGGTTCCTAAGTTTTTTTCTCGCTGACCTTATTTTTTACAAAGGAAATGACATGACAGATGTGCAAAAACGTTCGCTGCTCAAACTGGCGGCCGTCACTGCGGTGGCCGCTGCGGTGCTGGTAGGCTGCGGCAAGAAGCCTGAAGCTGCAGCGCCCGCCCCGGCTGCCTCGGCGCCCAAGGCCGAGCCGCTCAAGATCGCATTTGCCTACGTCGGCCCGGTGGGCGATGGCGGCTGGACTTTTGCACATGACAACGCGCGCAAAGCGGTTGAAAAAGAATTCGGTGACAAGATCGTCACCTCTTTTGTCGAAAACGTGCCCGAATCGGCTGACGCAGAGCGCGTGATCCGCGACATGGCCAGCCAAGGCAATAAAGTCATTTTCGGCACCACCTTTGGCTACATGGAAACCATGCTCAAGTTGGCCCCCGAATTCAAAGACGTCAAGTTTGAGCATGCCACCGGCTACAAAACCGCCGACAACATGCGCACCTACGACAGCCGCACCTACGAAGGCGCCTATATGGCCGGGCTGATCGCAGGCAAGATGAGCAAGACCGGCACGCTAGGCGTGGTCGCTTCGGTGCCAATCCCCGAAGTGATCCGCAACATCAACAGCTTCACGCTCGGCGCGCAAACCAGCAACCCCAAGGTCAAGACCAAAGTGGTCTGGGTCAATGAGTGGTTCAACCCGCCAAAAGAAACCGAAGCGGCTACCAGCCTGATCAATGGCGGCGCGGATGTGCTGTTCCAAAACACCGATTCACCCGCTGTGCTCAAAACCGCACAAGACAAAGGCAAGCGCGCCTTTGGTTGGGATTCGGACATGACCGCCTACGGCCCCAAAGCCCACTTGGCATCAGCCGTCATTAACTGGACTCCCTACTACATCAAAGCCACCAAAGACGCCCTGGAAGGCACTTGGACTACCGGCGGCGTCTGGTGGGGCGTGAAAGAAGGCGCGATTGACCTGGTCTCTGTGGCCGAAGACGTGCCCGCAGAAACCAAAGCCAAAGTCGATGAAGTCAGAGCAGGCCTGAAAGCGGGCACCTTCAGCATCTGGAAAGGTCCCTTGGTAGACAACACCGGCAAGACCATCCTGAAAGACGGCGAAGTCGCTGACGACAAATTCCTAAGCGGCGTGATGTTTTACGTCAAAGGCGTGGAAGGCAAAGTGCCAGGCAAGTGATCGGGTTTTAACCCTGTGAGAAAGGCCGCTGTGAAGCGGCCTTTTTTGATGGGGCAACGAAGGGCTTAGGCCAGCAACTGCCAGCTTAAGTCCTTGTACTTGGAAAAGCCCGAATCAAAAGTCACCAAGCGCAGGCCTGCCACGCGGGCGAATGCGGCCAGATAGGCGTCTGTCAAATCTGCGTGGGTAAAGCCCTTGGATTGCGTGAACTGCTCCATCGCACTCTCAATGCCTGGCGTTTCTGCCACAAAACCTACTTCAGGCATGCCCGCCACCTTGCGGTAAGCCTGCCACGCCTCTGCGGTGGTGTAGGGCACGCCACCCATGACGGCTTTATTGGTGGACAAACGTAATAGACCGAGCATGGTGATGCGACAAAAAAACATGCGCGCACCGGCCAGCGAATCCCAGTAATTTTTTGCAGCACCATGGTGCGGGTGGTTGGCGTTGAGCAAAGCCAACCAAACATTCAGGTCAGGCAGATCACCGGCTCCGCTTGCACTCGCTTGCGCCATTGCCGGTAAGCCTAAGAAGCGCTATCCGACGCATCCAGCAGCGCGCTGATTTGCCGATTGGTCAGGGCAGGCATAGGGGGCAATTTTTTGATGCCCTTGCGCGTGAATACCGGAACCTGGCTACGCACCTGCTCTGCGGCCAAAGTAGGGGGCTTTTGCAAAGCATCGCGCACCATGGCCGCAAAGTAGTCTTTGAGCTTGACCCCCTCCATCGCCGCGCGGGCCTTGAGCTCGCGCATCAGCGGGTCGGGTAAGTCGAGGGTAGTACGCATAAAAGCATATTAGCAGAAAAATGTAGCACGGAGTGTAAGAATGAAGTGATGATCACAAGCGCATCTGCGGCGCTTTAGCGTGGCGCGAGAACACCGGCTGCATGCGTACGCTTTGGCCTTCACGCACTGGTAGGTCCATCACTAAGCCGCTTGCGGCGCGCTGATGTTGAGGCTGCCCTGGCTAGGCACCACCACACCGCTTAGGCGTGCTTTTCGGTTGACCTCGCCCCAGGTGGCAAAGGCGACCAGCATCAGGGCCAGGGCCAATGCGAGGCCGGTTACCCCAGCATAAGACCAAGGCCGCTGCAAGCGCACGCTGCCTAGGTACTGGGCCGCTTGTGCAGCGGCTACTTCCTGCCGGAACAACATGAAAATATCTATTTAGATAACAATTATTTTTAATGTAACCATTTTGCGCCAATGAGGAGCAATTTCTACAGGGTTTACCCTGGGTTGGCGGATTTACTCGCGATTAAGCTACTGCCCATGCCCCACCCCACCAACGGCCAAATCTCCTTCTGGTACGCCGACATCGGCGGCCTGCCAGCGCCGCGTGCGCCCTTGCCCGGCGACCGCGATGCCGATGTCTGCATCGTGGGCGGCGGCTATACCGGTTTGTGGACGGCGTATTACCTCAAGCGGGCGCAGCCGGATTTGCGCATTACCGTGGTGGAAAAAGAGTTTTGCGGCTTTGGCGCGTCGGGGCGCAACGGCGGCTGGCTGTCGGGCGGATTTAGCTGGTCGCGCGAGAAATACCTGGCGCACTCCAGCCGCGCGGCCGTGGTCGCCATGGAGACGGCGATGCACGGCACCGTGGACGAGGTGCTGGCCGTGGCCGCGCGCGAGGGCATCGAGGCCGACATGGTGCGCGCCGACACCTTGCGGGTGGCCACCAGCGCGGCCCAAATGCAGCGGGTGCGGGCCAACTACCACGAGGCGCTGGGCTGGGACGTGCCGCCCCAGCGCATCAGCCTGCTGGACGCCGCCCAAACCCGCGCGCGTCTGCACATGGACCAAGCCCAAGGCGCACTGGTACACCACGGCACGGCACGCGTGCAGCCCGCCAAACTGGTGCGCGGCCTGGCCCAGACGGTAGAGCGCATGGGCGTTAGGATTTACGAGCAAAGCGCGGTCATCGGCCTGGAGCCGGGGCGGGTGCAAACGCCGCACGGCACCGTGCGCGCACCGCTCATCGTGCGGGCCACCGAAGGCTTTACGGCCAGCCTGCCCGGCCTCAAGCGCCAGTGGATTCCGATGAACAGCGCCTTGCTGATTACCGAGCCGCTACCGGACGCGCTGTGGGATTCGATTGGCTGGCGCGGCTGCGAACTGGTCAGCGACTCGGCCCACGCCTATGGCTACGCCCAGCGCACGCGCGAAGGGCGCATTGCCCTGGGCGGGCGCGGCGTGCCGTACCGCTTTGGCTCGGCCACCGATGTGCAGGGCGTCACGCAGCAAGCCACCATCGAGCGTCTGCACGCCATGCTGCTGCGCTGGTTTCCGCAAGCGCAGGGGTTGCGCATAGACCATGCCTGGTGCGGCGTGCTGGGCGTGCCGCGCGACTGGTGCACCACCGTCGGCCTGGACCGCGCCAGTGGCATGGCCTGGGCGGGCGGCTATGTGGGCCTGGGCGTGTCCAGCTCCAACCTGGCCGGCCGCACGTTGACCGATTTGCTGCTGGGGCGCGACACCGATTTGACGCGCCTGCCCTGGGTAAACCGCCAAGTGCGCCCCTGGGAGCCCGAGCCTTTGCGCTGGCTGGGCATCCACGGCATGTACAAGCTCTACCATTGGGCTGACAAGCGCGAGTTTGCCGGGCTGGATCGCACCTCGCACCTGGCCACTTTGGCCGACACGCTTACCAACCGTTAACCCCGGCGCCAGGCCACCCCTGGCGTACACCAAAGTAGCCCATGCCCGCGCCCCATGACACCGCCGACCTGCCCGCCGACGCGCCCCTGCCCCGGGTGCTGTGGCCTTTGTTGTTTGGCAACTTTGTGATCGGCACCGGCGTGATGGTGGTGCCGGGCACGCTCAATGACATCAGCGCTGATTTGCAGGTTTCGGTGCCCGTGGCAGGGCAACTCATTACCGCTGCGGCCGTGGTGATGTGTCTGGGCGCGCCCTTGTGCGCCACGCTGGTGGCCGGATGGGACCGGCGGCGCTTGCTGGCGCTGTCATTGCTGTGGTACGGCGTTTTTCTGCTGGCCAGCGCCTGCATGCCGGACTTTGGCGCGCTCTTGGCGGTGCGCATGCTCGCCGCGCTGGCGCCAGCGATTTTTACGCCCCAGGCAGCCTCGTGCATCAACTTGCTGGTTGCGCCGGCGCAGCGGGGACGGGCGATTACCTTTGTGTTCATGGGCTGGTCGGTGGCCTCGGTGCTGGGCACGCCGCTGGGCGCCTGGATTGGCGGCACGCTGGGCTGGCGCGCCGCCTTTGGCGCCATCGCTGCGCTGAGCTTGCTGAGCGCCTTTTGGGTGTGGCGCACCTTGCCCAACGGCGTGCGGCCACCCGCGCTCTCGCGTGCGGCCTGGGGCCTGACGCTGCGCTCGCCCGCGCTCATGTTGTGCGTGGCGGTGACAGTCTTGTTTTCGGCGGGGCAGTTTGTGCTGTTCTCGTATTTCGCGCCCTACTTCAAGCAGGAGCTGCAGTTTGGCCCGGCGCAACTCAGCCTTTTGTTTGCCTGGTTTGGCGCATTTGGCTTTGTCGGCAATGTGCTGATGTCGCGCAATATCGACCGTACCGGGGCGCCGCGCGCGGTGATGTGGAGCGTGGGCGCCATGGCGCTGAGCCTCTTGCTTTGGCCGCTGGGCAGCAACATTGTGTTGGCCGCGCTGATCGTCCTGCCCTGGGGCCTGGGCTGCTTTGCGTCCAACTCGGCGCAGCAGGCGCGCCTCGCAGGTATTGCGCCAGCGCTGGCCTCGGCCTCGATTGCCCTTAACAGCTCGGCCATGTACGCCGGCCAGGCCATGGGCGCGGCCAGCGGCGGTTGGCTGATTGCCCAAGGCCAGATGCGCGATTTGCACTGGTACGGCCTGGTGGGCCTGCTCGCCGCCATGGCCGTGAGCTGGTGGGCCAGCCGGCAGGCCGTGGACCACGCGCTGGCGCGGGGCTAGCGCGCTAGTGCTTGGCGGCAGTCGATACAGCCGCCCTGCGCGCGCGCCAAGCACCGATTAGCACCAGCAAGCCAGGCACAAATATCATGGCCCAAATGATTTTGTCCAGGTGTTGTTTGACCCAAGGGATGTTGCCGAAAAAATAGCCTACGGTGACGATACCAACAACCCACAAGAAACCGCCCAAGACATCAAAAAACGTGAACTTCGCGCGGGTCATATTCGCCACACCACCCACAAAGGGCGCAAATGTGCGCGCAAACGGCATAAAGCGCGCTGCCACCAGGGTAATGCCGCCGTAGCGCTCGTAAAAAGCATGCGCCTGATCAAAAGCAGCTTTGTTGAAAAAGCGCGAGTCTTGCCACTGAAACACCCGCGCGCCAAAGTAGCGACCTAGGGTGTAGTTGGTCTGGTTGCCCAGCACGGCGGCGGCCAGCAAAAGCGGCACCACCAGCGAGTATTCCATCAGCCCGACACCGCACATAGCACCCACCACAAAGAGCAGCGAGTCGCCCGGCAAAAAGGGCATGACGACCAGACCGGTCTCCACAAAGATGATCAAAAACAGCAGCGCATAGACCCACATGCCGTACTGGCTGACAAAAATTTCGAGGTGCCTGTCGACGTGCAGTACGAAGTCGAGCAGTTGTGCAGCTATTTCCATGCGCCCATTATCGCCGCCACCCCCCACCTACAATGCCCGGCGTGACCCTGCCCAGCCCCCGCCCGCGCCGCCCGATACGGCCCCTGCCCGACACCTTGATCAGCCAGATTGCCGCTGGCGAGGTGGTAGAACGCCCGGCCTCGGTGGTGCGCGAATTGGTGGACAACGCGCTCGATGCCGGCGCGCACACCATTCAGGTACGCCTGCTGGCCGGTGGCGTGCGCCTGATCGCGGTGGAAGACGATGGCATCGGCATCGAGCGCGCCGAGTTGCCCCTGGCCTTTGAGCGCCACGCCACTAGCAAAATCGGCAGCTTGCAGGACCTCGAATCGGTGGCCACCATGGGCTTTCGAGGGGAGGCGCTGGCGGCCATCAACGCCATTGCCGATTGCGCCATCCACTCGCGCGCCACCGGTCAGTCGCAGGCCTTTGCCCTGGACGGGCGCACCGGCGAGCTGCGCCCCATCGCCCGCGAGACCGGCACCACGGTGGAAGTCAAAGAGCTTTTTTACAGCACCCCGGCGCGGCGCAAGTTTCTGAAAACCGATGCCACCGAGCTGGCCCATTGCATCGAATCGGTGCGCCGCCACGCGCTGGCCCGGCCCGATGTGGGTTTTGCGATTTGGCATGAAGGCAAGTTGGTCGCGCAGTGGCCGCAGTGCGGCCTGGGCAGCGAAGCTTTGGAGCGACGCCTGGCCGACGTGCTGGGGCGGGAGTTTTTGGCCCAGTCCATTGCACTTGATTGGCACAGCCCGGCCAGCGCGCAAGACCCCAGCGGCCAAGGTGCGCGCAGCATCCGCGTCTGGGGGCGGGTGGGCATTCCGGACGCCGCCCGTGCTCGCGCCGACCAGCAGTTTTGCTATGTGAACGGCCGCTTTGTGCGCGACAAGGTGCTGACCCACGCCGCCCGCAGCGCTTACGAGGACGTGCTGCACGGCCAGCGCCAGCCGGTTTACGCCCTGTACCTGGACATGGACCCGACGCGGGTGGACGTGAACGTGCACCCGACCAAGATCGAAGTGCGTTTTCGGGACAGCCGCGAGGTGCACCAGGCCGTGCGCCACGCCGCCGAAGAGGCCCTGGCTGCGCCCCGCGCCGGACGCGCCGACGCGGGCAACGCCTTGGCGCCCACCGCAGTCGGCGATGAAGCCAGCGCGCCTTGGCCGCCCAGCATCGCGGCCCCTGCGGTTGCGCCCTATATGCGCCAGCAGGGCATGGCCTTTGCGCCTACCGCGCCCGCTGGCCAGCCGGTGCGCGATCTGGCCGCTTTGTGGAACCGCACGCCTGCCAAGGCGCCACTGGCTGAGGCACCAAGGTCCGCACCCGAGGCGGACCAAGCGCCCCAGGACTGGCCTTTGGGCCGGGCGCTGGCGCAGCTGCAAGGCATTTACATCCTGGCCGAAAACGCACAAGGCCTGATCGTGGTGGATATGCACGCCGCCCACGAACGCATCGTGTACGAGCGGCTCAAGGCGCAGTGGCATAGCCGCCAAGAAGCTGGCGCGCAGGCCGCGCCGATGGCGAGCCAGCCCTTGCTCATTCCTGCCACCTTCGCCGCCACCCCCGCAGAGTCGGCCACGGCCGAGGCCCACGCGGAGACGCTGCACGCGCTGGGCCTGGAGGTGGGCGCGTTTTCGCCGGTCACGCTGGCGGTGCGGGCCGTGCCCAGCAGCCTAGCCCAAGGCGACGCGGTGGCGCTGGCGCGCAGTGTGCTGGCCGAGCTGGCCCAGCACGATGCCAGCACTGTGCTGGAGCGCGCACAGGACGAGATTTTGTCCACCATGGCCTGCCATGGCGCCGTACGGGCCAACCGGCGCCTGAACCTCGATGAGATGAACGCCTTGCTGCGCCAAATGGAAGTGACCGAGCGCAGCGACCAGTGCAACCACGGGCGCCCCACCTGGCGCCAGATCAGCGTGGCCGATCTGGACAAATGGTTTATGCGCGGACGCTAAGGCGATGCGGGTCGACGCTTTGGGTGCCGCAGCCGCACCACTTTCCCCGTGGCAAGCCTTGCGCGCAGAGCTGCGCGCACTGTGGCGCCTGTCCTGGCCGATTTTGGTGGGGCAACTGGCCAATGTGGGCATGTCCGTGGTCGACGTCGCCATGGCCGGCCATGTGTCGGCACAAGACTTGGCAGGTGTCTCGCTGGGCGTCTCGGTGTGGAATATTGTCATCATTACGCTGATGGGCGTGCTGATGTCGGTCAACCCCACAGTGGCCCACCATGTGGGAGCCCAGGAGCTGGACGCCATCCCGCGCGTGGTGCGTCAGGCACTGTGGAAAGGCCTGCTGCTGGGCGTTTTGGCTGGCGCCGTTTTGCAAAGCAGTGTGCTGATATTTGACGCTATGGACCTGGAGCCCTACACCCGCGAGGTGGCGCGTGGCTTTGTGCAGATCTGTAGCTTCGGGTTGCCGGCCTTTGCCTGCTACCGCGTGCTGTACGGCTACAGCGCCAGCATCAACCAAACCAAACCGATGATGGTGGTGGCGCTGGCGGCCTTGCTGCTTAATGTTTTGATCAACTGGTTACTGGTCTTTGGGCATGGCGGCTTTGCGCCCCAGGGCGGCTTGGGCTGCGCCTGGTCTACGCTGCTGTGCGTCTGGTTCAATCTGGGCGGCCTGCTGCTGTGGATCCGCCTGAGCCCGGCGCACCGGCGCACCTATCCGCTGGCCCGCTTTGAGTGGCCGCACTGGGCGACGGTGCGCACCCTGCTGTATTTAGGGCTGCCCATTGGCATGACCTATTTCGCCGAAACCAGCGCCTTTGCGCTGATTGCGCTCTTGGTGGCGCGCTTTGGCAGCACGCAGATTGCGGCCCACCAAATTGCGCTCAATTTCGCCTCGCTGGTGTTCATGGTACCGCTCAGCCTGAGCGTGGGCGTGCTCACGCGCGTGGGTCAGTCGCTGGGCGCGGGCGACCCGATGGCGGCGCGCTACCGCGCCTGGACCGGCCTGGGCGCAGGCCTGAGTTTTGCAGTGGTCTCGGCGCTGTGCATCGGCGTGTTTGACTACGAGATTGCGCAGTTTTATACGCGTGATGCGCAGGTAATTGCAGCGGCCGTGCCGCTGCTGTTTTTGGCGGCGGTGTTCCAGCTGTCGGACGCGGCGCAGGTGGTTTTGAGCGGCGCGATTCGGGGCTACAAGGTGACGAGGCCGCCGATGGCGCTGCACCTGACGGCGTTTTGGGGCTTCTCGCTGCCGCTGGGCTATGTGCTGGGCATCGCCCCGCACTGGGCGCCCTGGCGCCCCGACCAGCCCATGCAGGCCACCGGCTTTTGGCTGGCGCTGGTGCTGGGCCTGACGATTGCTGGGATTGGCCTGACATGGATGCTGCGTTTGATTTCTGAGCAGCATTGCGCGCAGGACCTGGCCCCGAGCGCGCCGCGCTGAGCACTGCCATGAACCCCCGCGCAGCCCTGCCCTTTCACCTGTGCATTGCCGGCCCAACGGCGGCCGGAAAAACGTCTGCAGCCTTGGCCATTGCGCAAGCCTTTGACGGCGAAATCATCAGCGTGGACTCGGCCCTGGTGTATTGCGGCATGGACATTGGCACGGCCAAACCCAGCGCCCAAGAACTGGCAGTAGTGCCGCACCACCTGATCAATATTCGCGACCCGCTGCAGGCCTACAACGCAGCCGACTTTGCCCGCGATGCCGACTCACTGGTACGCGCCATCAGCGCGCGCGGAAAGCTGCCGGTGCTGGTGGGCGGCACTATGCTGTATTTCAAAGCGCTGGCCCAGGGCATGGACGCCATGCCGGGCGCCGATCCGCAGATTCGCGCCGACATTGCCGCCCAGGCGCTGACCGAGGGCTGGCCGGCCCTGCATGCGCAACTGGCCCAGGTCGACCCCGTGACGGCAGCCCGCCTGGCGCCCGCAGACAGCCAGCGCATTGGGCGTGCGCTGGAAGTGTGGCGCAGCGCGGGCGTGCCCTTGTCGCAGTTGCAGCTACGAAAGCCAGCGACAGCCGACGACCCGGCCCCAGCGCCCTTGATTTCGCTGGAACCACAAGCGCGCAGCTGGCTGCACGAGCGCATCGCACAACGCTTTGACGCCATGCTCGATCTGGGTCTGATCGAGGAAGTGCGGGACCTGCGCGCGCGCGGCGATTTGCATCCGGACTTGCCCTCCATGCGTTGCGTGGGCTACCGTCAGGTCTGGGAAATGCTGGACGGGCACAGCAGCCCCGCGCTGATGCGCGACAAAGGCATTTTTGCGACCCGCCAATTGGCCAAACGCCAACTCACCTGGCTGCGCTCCATGCCGCATCGGCACATCATCGCCTGCGACCACCAGAATGCCCTGGCGCACACCATGGCCTGCGCCCGCACACTGATAGAGACCCACCGAACATGCGCTTAGTGATTGACCAGTTGTGCAAACGCTATGGCGACAAATCGGTGTTCAGCCAGGTGTCGCTGCAAGTGCAGGCAGGCGAGTTTGTGGCCATCCGGGGCGAATCGGGCGTGGGCAAATCCACCTTGCTCAACTGCATGGCGGGCCTGGACCGCTGGGACAGCGGCAGCGTCACGCTCAACGGGCAAGACCTGGGCGCCCTGGATGAAACGGCACTGGCCGGGCTGCGGCGCAAAGATATTGGCTTTGTTTTTCAGGCATTTCATGTGCTGCCGCACTTAGATGTGGCCCAAAACGTGGGTCTGCCCCTGCTGCTTTTGGGCACGCCCGATGCGCAGCACGTGCAGGCCATGCTGCAGGCCGTGGGTCTGGACGGTCTGGGCGCGCGCCTGCCGCAGACGCTCAGCGGCGGGCAGCTGCAGCGCGTGGCGATCGCCCGCGCCTTGGTGCATCGGCCTGGCCTGTTGCTGGCCGACGAGCCCACAGGCAATTTAGATCCGAGCACCGCCGCCGTAGTGATGGACGCGCTGCGCGCCCAATGCCGCGCCCAAGGCGCCGCACTGGTGTTGGTAACGCACTCGGACGCGGCCGCCCGCGATGCTGACCGGGTGCTGCAGCTGGGGCCAAACGGCATCAGCACTGTGTAAGCGCTTGCCGTATTTCCAAAATTTAGGGTGCGGGCAAGCGGGCGCTTGCTGCATTGCATGCCGCCAGATTGGCCGAGGCGCTGCTAAAGGCGCCCACCCAGGGCAAAGCGGGCTGGGCCGCCGTCATGTCCACGGCCTGGTAGGAACGGAAGTCATCGCTGCAAACCACGGCGTAAAACTTGGCCGGCTGCAGGGGGTAGTTTTTGCTCGCCACTTGGGCTTGGGCCGTGGCCGAGGTTTGAATTCCCCACATATTGAACAGGGTACTCTGATTGCGACCGGTGATAAAACTCAGAGCGGTGAGTAAATAGTCGTGGTAACTCAGGGTATCGCTCAGCCGGGTCGCCAAATACGGCTCGTTGGCCGCAAAGCCAAATTTCACTTTATTGGCATCCCAGTTGGCCGCAGTCAGGCCGGCGATCTGGCGTTGCTGCAAATAAAGCAAGGGGAAAACATCCCAGGCCTGGCTCCATAACTGGGCATCGGTCCAGGTGGTATTTTTGGCTTTCAAGGCCTCGTAGTAAATCAATACCCATTGCACATAAAAATACAGCCGTGCGCGGTTTTGCGCCGCATAGGACGCATCGGTCCACAGCTGCGCTTTGATGGTGGCCACCTGGTCTGCGGGCGCTAATTTAGATGCCGCCTTAAGCATGTCAAATACGGTTTGGGTTTCGCCCAGTCCATTTTCATACCCAATGGCATCGCGGCCGAGTTCACGCAAGAGGCGCCAGCGTTTGTGCAGGGGAAATATATTGTTCGACACTTCCGAACTCATGCCGCCGTAAACATAAAGTGCCTGCAACCGGTGGCCGAGTTCATGGCTTTCACCCCAGCCACGCGGGTCAAAAGCAGCATTGGACGTAATCGGATTGGTGGAGCACATGGACCCGCACACCGCCGCAAAATCAATGTGGTAATGCAAAGCGGTAGGAGGCTTGTGCAGGCTGGCATTGGTGCAATCCCAGCCCTTGTCTGCGCAAAATGTGCTGACACCCGTAGGTAGGAGTAAACCCCGCGACTGAAAACCCGCCAATTGGTAGGCATCGTCCATCACAAAATGCTTGGCCTCGTCCAAATACTTGGCCATATTGATTCCGCCTTGGTTGCTGTAATAGGCTGATTTGGGATTGGGATATACCGTGGCAGCGGTATCGCCTGGCTTAGGCGACAAAAAATTAAACGCCATGCTGGCAAGCGAATGGATCTCCATGCCAGGAGTTTTAATTTCCAGCCAGCCCAGCTTGGTCGATTTGACATCGCTGAAAAATGCAGCCGCGTCGGGCGTACCTTGGGTGGTATCGTAAAAGGGATGGCGGGCAGCGCCCTTGATGCGCACGCTAATGCTCGCATCCTGCGCGCCGGCAAAGCGCAACAGTATCGGGCCGCCATAGGGGCTGACCACGGTGGACGACTGCGCCGAGAGCGAAAAATCCGGACTGTTCAGATAAAGCGGCCGACGGTATCCGGTGCCAGGCAGCTGGTTACCGTTGCTGTCGACGGCGGCATTCAAATATTTGGTGGTTCCTTCAATAGCCGTATTGAAAAAATAATTAAACACCCCAGCAGGGGCTGGACTGAGCAGTTGCACGGTGACGGGCTGGCCGGGTAAGGCGAACCGCCCTATGGCGGTATACCCGTCACTGCCAGGCAGGGTGACGGTCAGGGTTTCAAAATCTGCGCTGCCCGTCACGCTGCTGACCTCTTTGCCCAGAAAATTTCCCAGATCGGTTTGCGCGGACCCGGCCGGCCGCACATAGGCCACCAAGGCATCGGCGACATAGGCGCGTTGGAAATCGGCCTGGTTGGTCGATTTATCAATCGGGTAGACGATATTTTTGCGGTAGGTGTCGGCCCAAAGCACCCACAAGGGCAAGGATTTCGAATTGGCCGCATTGTCAAAAATATTGATGCCCGCGGTGTTCAGACCATTGATCGTATCGCGCAGCAAGCCCATGGGGGCTTCCAGTTCGGCGACAAAAGCGGCCGGCTTGCTGCATTTGTCCTGGTTGGGGCAGTCGGCCCAGTTGTAGCTGGTGAAATTGTTATTGCTGATGCGGGCCACCACATCGGCATAGACCGACGTACGGGCTTTGAGAACGGCAAGGCCCAGCCCCTCAGCCACTTGGTCTAGTGCGTAGTAATTGCGCCGGTCCGGTTCTTCGCTCGCCGCAAAGCCTAGCGCTGTGAGTCGCGGATAGTCATCGGCGAAGGCGGCGCGGGCGTAGTCATTGGGGGCACCGCCATCGGGATGCGCATTGAGATAGAGCACCGGAATTTTGGCCTGCACGATGGCCCGGATGCGTGCGAGTTGGGTCGCCAGATCGACGCCAGCGCGCCTGTCGATAGCGCCAATGACCACCAGCTGCGCTTTGGCGGCGCAGTCGGCCATCGGCGCACTGAGCGGATCACAATTAAGGTTATTGAACTTGACTCCCAGCGCCTCCATGCCAGCGACAGCAGCGGGTTTTCGCAGTTTGGTGCTCGCAGTGCTATCCAAATAAGCCGCCGGCGATGCCAAGGGCAAGCTGCCCCAAGCAATAGCCAGGCTGCTGGGCGCGGCGGCCGTCAGGTCGCGCGCCGCGTCATTGGCCACCAGCCAAGCCAGAACGCGCTTGAACACAGGCCGGTGCGCATCCTGGTTGCTGCGGCTGGTGCCTTGTACGGTATTGCTCTTGTCAAAGCCAGACAGAATGTCGTAGCCATAGCCGGCGATACGACCACCTCCCACAGTACTGACCGAGGCGAGCACATTGCCTTTGTCGCCCACCACCAGCGGGAAGGTCTGGTCCAGCATGGTCGGCAGCGGCTGCACCATATAGCTTTCTCTGATTAACTCAAAGCGGGTGCTGTCATTGACGTAGAAAGCGTCTAACAAAGCTTTTTGGGTGCGCGCCGTTTGCTGAAAGCTGGTATGGGCGGCGGCAATGACGGCCGCGGCGTCTTCGGCTTTGAGCAAATTGCTGTCACCGGCCTGCAATGCCGCTGCAATGCGGGCTGCGGCCGCATCGCCTGGCGAACTGGTACCCGATGCACCAGTGCTCGAGGTACCGGTTGAACCTGTAGAGCCACCGCCGCACCCAACGGCCAGGCACATTGCCAGCGCCGCCACGACCATGCCAAGCCAGCGCTGCGCGGACGCACCGCGTATTGGACTGTGTTGCATACATCCCCCTTGCCTAGTTTTAATACTTCATTAGGCAATGGTAATGTATTTTATAAATAATTTCCAGAAATGAAATTCGCTTGCGAATTTCAGGTTTTTTTCAAAAAAATAGATGCCCGACGATCAGGCCGCGCCCAGATGCGGCACCAGGCCGGCGGTGGGCTGGCCATTTTTCAGCGCGGCCGTAAACGCCAGCATGCGGTCGATGGGCAAACGGGCGCGCAGGCCCAGTGCGCTGTCCACCTGCACCTCGCCTGCCCCGGTTTCGAGCACCCGGGCCACGTCGGCCAGGCCATTCATGGCCATCCAGGGGCAATGGGCGCAGCTTTTGCACGTGGCGCTATTGCCTGCGGTCGGCGCTTCGATGAAGGTTTTGCCGGGGTTGAGCGTGCGCAGCTTGTGCAGCATGCCCTTGTCGGTGGCGACGATGAAGGTGTCGGCGTCCATGGTCTGGGCGGCCTTGAGAATCGCCGAGGTGGAGCCCACCGCATGCGCCAGTGCAATGACATCGGCAGGCGATTCGGGATGCACCAGCACGCCGGCCCGCGGATGCTCGGCCATCAGGGCCTGCAGCTCAAAGGCCTTGAACTCGTCATGCACGATGCACGAGCCTTGCCATAACACCATGTCCGCACCCGTTTCACGCTGGATGTAGCCGCCCAGATGTTTGTCTGGCGCCCAGAGTATTTTTTGGCCAGCGTCTTTGAGGGCGCGCACGATATCGAGCGCGCAGCTCGAGGTCACCACCCAATCGGCGCGTGCTTTCACGGCAGCGCTGGTATTGGCGTAGACCACAACCGTACGGTCGGGATGGGCATCGCAAAACGCGGAAAACGCTTCAATGGGGCAGCCCAAATCCAGCGAACACGTGGCGTCCAGGTCGGGCATGAGCACGCGCTTGTCCGGGCTCAGGATTTTGGAGGTCTCGCCCATAAAGCGCACGCCAGAGACGACCAGGGTCTGGGCCGCATGGTCGCGGCCAAAACGCGCCATTTCCAGCGAATCGCTGACCAGGCCGCCGGTAGCCTCGGCCAGGTCCTGCAAATCCGGGTGTACGTAGTAGTGCGAGACCATCACGGCGTTTTTTTCGACCAGCAGGCGGGCTATTTTTTCCTTCAAAGCGGCGCGCTCGGCCAAGGAGGGCTCCACCGGCACGCGTGCCCAGGCATGGCGCGTGCTGCACGCAGGCTGTTCGTACTCGACGTCAATACGGTTCAGGGTGGCGGTGGACATCAGATTTGCTCCAGTCGCATAGAAAAATCCGTGGCGCGGATGTCTTTGGTCAGCGCGCCAATCGAAATGCGGTCCACGCCCGTGGCGGCAATGGCGCGTACGCTGTCCATCGTGACGCCGCCCGAGACTTCGAGCACCGCCCGCCCGGCATTGATGGCCACGGCCTCGGTCAGCTGGGCGTGCGTCATATTGTCCAAAAGCACCATGCGGGCGCCGGCCTGCAACGCCTCGCGCAGTTGCTCCAAGGTTTCGACCTCTATCTCCACAAACTGGGCCTGCGCCGCCACGGCCTGCGCCCGAAGCAGCGCGGCGCTGACGCCGCCGGCCGCGGCAATATGGTTCTCTTTAATCAGCACCGCGTCAAACAAGCCGATGCGGTGGTTGGTGCCACCACCAGTGCGTACCGCGTATTTTTGGGCCAGGCGCAGGCCAGGCAGGGTCTTGCGGGTGTCCACAATCTGGGCCCGGTTGCCCGGCACCGACTGCACGGCGGCGACAAAATGGGCGCAATGGGTGGCCACGCCACTCATCATTTGCAGAAAATTGAGCATGGTGCGCTCGGCGCTGAGCAAGGCCTGCGCAGGGCCCTGCAGCTCCACCACCACCTGGTTGGGCTCGCCCCAGGCGCCTTCGGCCAGTTTCCAGTCCAGCCGGGCCTGGGGGGCCAGGGCATGCAATGCGGCGCTGGCCCAGGCCTGGCCGCACAGTACAGCGCGTTCGCGCAACAACACGCGGGCGCGGGCCTGGGCGGCGGGGTCCACCAGGGCGGCGGTCAAATCGCCGGCTCCCACATCCTCCTGGAGGGCACGGGCGGCGTCGGATTGGGCCAAGGCCGCAATGGCGGCGGGCGAAAAGTCAAACGGCGTCATAGGGCGCGTAGCATAGCGGCAACGCCCAACCCCCACGCTTTGGGCCTACACTGGCCGCTGCCCGTAAAATCGGCCGCAACAAGGATTTCCCCTATGTCTATCTTTCGCCGCCCTGATTACCACTCTGAGGCCTCCGAGTTCCTCAACCAGCTCAAAACCGCCAAACCCGCATTGGAGCGCCAGCAGCGAGATGGGCGCGCCCTGTTGTGGGACCTGCGCTTGGACCGCGAGGTACAACAAGGCTTCAAAGACGCCCGCGTAGCCCAACCGGCCTACGTGTACCAAACCCAGTCGGACCACTGAGCGGCGCCTTCGGTCCGGTCCGCACCGTTTTTTCGCCTTTGGTGGTCACGCCACAATGAGCAGCACAGCCCTTTCCCCGTCTGAACCCGCCCTGCCCGATGGGCCAAGCGCGCCCGAGGTAGTCGACCACGTGGCCGTGGCGCGCCTGTATGGCGAGCCGCTGTTCACCATGCCGCTGGACTTGTACATCCCGCCGGACGCCTTAGAGGTTTTTTTGGAGGCTTTTGAAGGGCCTTTGGACTTTTTGCTTTACTTGATCCGCAAGCAAAACTTCAACATCCTGGATATCCCGATGCTCAGCGTGACCAAGCAGTACCTGGTCTACGTCGAGCAAATCCGCAAGCGCAACCTAGAGCTGGCCGCCGAGTACCTGCTGATGGCAGCCATGCTGATCGAGATCAAATCGCGCATGCTGCTGCCGCCCAAAAAGAGCGCCGAAGGCGAAGAGCCCGAAGACCCGCGCGCCGAGTTGGTGCGCCGCCTGCTCGAGTACGAGCAAATGAAGCGCGCCGCTATGCAACTGAATACCGTGCCGCAATTTGGCCGCGACTTCCTCAAAGCCAGCGTGTATGTGGACCAAAGCATTGCCATCCGCTTTCCCGATGTGGATGTGCTGGACCTGCAAGAGGCCTGGCGCGCCATGGTGCAGCGGGCCAAGCTGGTGCAGCACCACCGTATCAGCCGCGCCGAGTTGTCGGTACGCGAGCACATGAGTCTGGTACTCAAAAAGCTGCAAGGCAAGCGCTTTGTCGGTTTTGAAGACCTGTTTGAGCCCAGCCAGGGCATGCCGGTGCTGGTTGTGACGTTTATCGCCATGCTGGAGCTGGCCAAAGAGACGCTGATCGAGATCACCCAGGCCGAGGCCTTTGCGCCCATTTATGTGCGCCTGGCCTTTACCCCCAACTAAGACCACCGGCTAGCCCGCCTGACTGCTTTTTGGAGAGACCGTATGTCCACAGCGCACAACCCCCAAGCAGCCGAACTGGCCAGCCAGGTCAGCGGCACGCCCTACGGCACCTTGCCGCCGGCCTCGCCCATGGCCAGTCGCAAGCCCATCAGCCTGCCGCGCCTTTTGGAGATGCGCAGCCGAGGCGAAAAAATCACCATGCTTACGGCCTACGACGCTACGTTTGCCGCTGTGGCCGACGCCGCGGGCGTGGAATGTATTTTGATCGGTGACTCACTAGGCATGGTCTGCCAGGGCCTGCACAGCACGGTAGGCGTCAGCCTCGATGCGATGCGTTACCACACCGAGAGCGTCTCGCGCGGCATCCGGCGCGCCCAGGGCACGGCCTGGCTGATTGCCGACCTGCCTTTTGGCACCTACCAAGAGTCCAAAGAACAAGCGTTTCGCAGCGCCTCGGTGCTGATGCAAGCCGGCGCCCACATGATCAAGTTAGAGGGCGGTGGCTGGACCACCGAGGTGGTGCACTTTTTGGTCGAACGCGGCATTCCGGTGTGCGCCCACCTGGGCCTGACACCGCAAACCGTGCATGCGCTGGGCGGCTACCGGGTGCAAGGCAAAGGCGATGCCGCCGCCGAGATTCTCACCCAACAAGCCCACGCGCTGGAAGACGCGGGCGCCTCGATGGTGGTTTTGGAAATGGTGCCTGCCGATTTGTCGGCCGAGCTCACGCGCGCTTTGCAGCACTGCGCCACCATCGGCATTGGTGCGGGCAAAGACACCGCCGGCCAGGTGCTGGTACTGCACGATATGCTGGGCGTCAACCTGGGCAAGATGCCCAAGTTTGTACGCAACTTCATGGCCGACGGCGGCTCGATTCGCGGCGCCATGCAGGCCTATGTGGCCGCCGTCAAAGACGGCAGTTTTCCGGTCAATGCCCAGCACGCCTGGTAAAGCCCCGACCCGCATGCGCATCGTCAACACCCTGCCTGCGTTGGCAGAGGCCCTGCAGCCCTATCGCCACCCCGCCGTTGTGCCCACCATGGGCAATTTGCACGAGGGCCATCTGGACCTGGTACGCATTGCCAAGCCACTGGGCGATGTGCAGGTGGCGACCATCTTTGTGAACCGACTGCAGTTTGGCCCCAGCGAAGACTTTGACACCTATCCGCGCACCTTTGCCGCCGACTGCGCGCAGCTCGAGGCCGCCGGCTGCGACCTGCTGTTTGCGCCCACCGAGGCGACGCTGTACCCGCAGCCCCAGGGTTTTAAGGTCGTGCCGCCACCCGAACTGGCCGATGTGTTGGAAGGGCAGTTTCGGCCTGGC
Organism: Comamonas sp. lk; assembly: GCA_945861345.1. GTDB lineage: Bacteria > Pseudomonadota > Gammaproteobacteria > Burkholderiales > Burkholderiaceae_C > Allorhodoferax. The sequence goes on along the minus strand of CAMATX010000013.1, from coordinate 12,743 downwards.
TTCTTCTCTGGCGTTTGCACAGTGGTCTTGAAGCTGTTGGCTTGTACCCAGGCACGCACCGCTGTTTTTGGCAAAAAAGACTACCAGCAACTCATGGTTATCCGGCATATGGTGAACCAATTTAATTTGCCGGTGCGCATCGTCGGCGCCGACACGCGCCGCGCCGCAGACGGCCTGGCCATGTCCTCGCGCAACGGCTACTTGAGTGCTGCCGAGCGCGCCCAGGCGCCGCAGTTGCATGCCGTGCTGCAGACCTTGGCCCATGCGGTGCGGGCAGGCGATAGTGACTTTGAGGCGCTGCAAAACCAGGCTATGGCGCAACTGCGCACCCAAGGCTGGCAGCCCGACTATGTAGCGCTGCGCCGCCAAGCCGATTTAGGCCCCGCGCAGCCCGGCCACAGCCTGCTGGCCCTGACGGCGGCGCGCCTGGGCAGCACGCGCCTCATCGACAACCTGGAAATTTAAGCGCCGTAGCCGATCAAGGCTTTGACTTCCAAAAAGTCGTGGATGCCCCAGTCGGCGTATTCGCGGCCATTGCCCGATTGTTTGTAGCCGCCAAAAGGGGCAAACACATCCCAATCCGGGTAATTGATATTGACCTGCCCGGCGCGCAACTGGCGCCCCACGGCGCGCGCGCGCTCCAAGCTGCCCGACTGCACAAAAGCGGCCAGGCCAAACTCGGTGTCATTGGCCATATCGATGGCTTGGGCCTCGCTGTCATAGGGCAAGATGGCCAGCACGGGCCCAAAAATCTCTTCGCGTGAAATGCGCATGCTGTGCTTGACCGCGCCAAACACGGTCGGGCGCACGTAGTAGCCCTGGGTCAGGCCTTCGGGGCGGCCCAGACCGCCAGCCACCAGTTGCGCGCCTTCGTCGATACCGGCCTGGATAAGCGCCTGCACCTTGTCAAACTGCATTTGGCTCACCAAGGGGCCCATGGTGGTGGCCGGGTCGCGCGGGTCACCCACGACTTGCTCGGCGGCGCATTCGGCGGCGATTTGCAGGGCCTGCGCGTGCAGCGCGCGCGGCACCAACATGCGCGTAGGCGCGTCGCAGGACTGGCCGGTGTTGCTCATGCAGCTCTCTACGCCTTTGCGCACGGCGGTGCGCAAGTCAGCGTCATCCAAGATGATGTTGGGCGACTTGCCACCGAGCTCCTGGGCCACACGCTTGACGGTATCGGCCGCCGTTTTGGCGACGATGACGCCGGCCCGGGTCGAGCCGGTAAAAGAGACCATGTCTACGTCTTTGTGGCCGGCCATCACCTGGCCAACGCTGGGGCCGTCGCCATTGACCATGTTGTACACGCCGGCGGGCACACCGGCGTCGTGCATGATTTGCGAGAACACCATGCCGCTGATAGGCGCAATCTCGCTGGGCTTGAGCACCATGGTGCAGCCCGCTGCCAATGCTGGGGCCACTTTGCACACGATTTGGTTGAGCGGCCAGTTCCAGGGCGTGATCAGAGCGACCACGCCAATGCCTTCTTTGACGATGCGCGTGGTGCCGCGCTGGTGCTCAAATTCGTAGTCCTCCAAGGCCGCAATGGTGGCCTCCAGGTGCACGCGGCCAGCCCAGGTTTGGGCGTCGCGGGCCCAGGCCATGGGCGCGCCCATTTCGTCGGACATGGCTTGGGCGATTTCTTCGGCGCGCTCGTTGTACAGGGCCAGTATGCGGCGCAGCAAAGCCAGGCGCGCAGCCTTGTCGGTTTGCGAAAACGTCGGAAAGGCGGCGCGCGCAGCAGCCACGGCCTTGTCGACGTCCGCCGCATTGCCCATGGCGATGCGGGTGTAGGCCTGCTCGGTGGCGGGATTGATCACGTCCAGGGTGCGCGTGCTGCTGGGCGCAACCCAGGCGCCGTTGATATAAAACTGTTGGTGGTTTGTCATGATGGTTCGACGTTCAATAAATTTACCGGCAGGCCGGTGGCTACAAAAAACGGTCCAGGATGCGCCGGCTGTGCGCATCGAGTGCCAGCGAATCGGGCACGAAATAATGAATGCCGTGCGCGTCGGCAATCAGCAAGCTGTGCTGCGCACCGATGCGCCGGATGTCCTCGTCGCCACGCAGCACAAACTCGCAGCGGCCGCGGTCGGTTTCCACCGTCCAGGTGCAGGGCGTGGAAAAACTACTCACGCCCTCAATGCGCTGCAGCGTGGGCATAAATTCACGGCGCGCCAGCTCCTCGCGCACCAGAGTTTGGTGCGCGGGCGGCAAATCATCCAGGCGCTCAATCCAGGCCAGCTCGTGGCCGTCGCTGCTGAGCAAAGACACGCCGTCCTCGGGCGCCTGGATCGGAAAAGCGCGCACAGGCAAAACCGGCGTGTGCTCGGTGCCCGTGGCATCGGTGAGCACCAGCTTGCCAAAGGGGGTGCGGTGCAGCTGGAAATCGGCTGCCCTGGCGGTTGCGATCATGGCGGGCTCCCGGCGATCCCATCGAGCGTCTCGGCATTGCGCGCCTGGGCTTGGTAGAGGTTGAAGTAAGCGCCTTGCTGGGCCATGAGCACATCGTGGCTGCCCTCCTCGACGACGCGACCCCGGTCCAGCACCACCAAACGGTCGGCGCGGTGCAGGGTCGAGAGGCGGTGCGCAATGGCAATCGTGGTGCGGCCCTGGACCAGGTTTTCCAGGGCTTTTTGGATCTCTTTTTCAGTCTCGGAGTCCACAGAGGACGTGGCCTCGTCCAAAATCAAAATGCGCGGGTCAATCAGCAAAGCGCGTGCGATCGAGATGCGCTGGCGCTCGCCGCCCGACAGGCCCTGGCCGCGCTCGCCAACCATGGAGTCGTAACCATGCGGCAGGCGCAAGATGAACTCGTGGGCATGGGCGGCGCGCGCAGCCGCAATGATCTCGGCGCGCGTGGCATCGGGTTTGCCGTAGGCGATGTTGTCGGCAATGGTGCCGAAAAACAAAAACGGCTCTTGCAAAACCAGCCCGATATTGCGCCGGAAATCGGCAATCGCGTAAGAGCGGATGTCCACGCCATCGACCAAAATCGCGCCCTCGGAGACGTCATAAAAGCGGCAAATCAGGTTGACCAGCGTACTTTTTCCAGAACCGCTGTGGCCAACCAGGCCGATCATTTCCCCGGGCGCAATGTTCAGGTTGATGCCCCGGTTGACGGCGCGGTTGCCATAGCGAAAACCCACCTCACGTAGCACGATGTGGCCCTGCACCCGGTCCACATGCACCGGGTTTTGCGGCTCGGGCACGCTGGAGACGTGGTCCAAAATGTCAAAAATGCGCTTGGCCGCCGAGGCCGACTTTTGCGTCACCGAGACGATGCGGCTCATCGAGTCCAGCCGCCCGTAAAAGCGCCCGATGTAGGCAATAGCCGCCAGCAACATACCCACGGTAATTTGCCCGTGGGCCACCTGCCATATGCCAAAACCCCAGACGACCAGCAAGCCCATCTCGGTGAGCAAAGACACCGAGGGCGAGAACAAGGACCAGATTTTGTTGATCCGGTCGTTGACCAGCAGGTTGTACCGGTTCGCCTCGGCAAAGCGCTTGGCCTCGCGCTGCTCTTGGGCAAAGGCCTTGACCACGCGGATACCAGGAATGGTGTCGGCCAAAATATTGGTCACTTCGCCCCAGACGCGGTCGATTTTTTCAAAACCGGTGCGCAGGCGGTAGCGCACGTAGTGGATCATCCAGCCGATAAAGGGCAGCGGCACCAGCGTAATGAGCGCCAGCCACGGGTTCATCGAGAACAAAATCACGGCCGTCATGGTGATCATCACCACATCGCTGGCAAAGTCGGTCAGGTGCAGCGATAGGTAGACGGCAATACGGTCACTCTCGCTGCCCACGCGCGAGAGCAGGTCGCCGGTGCGTTTGCCGCCGAAATACTCCAACGACAGGCGCAGCAAATGCTCGTAGGTGGTGGTGCGCAAATCGGCCGCGATGCGCTCCGAAGCCAGCGCCAGGATGTAGGTCTTGGCCCAGCTCAAAATCCAGGCCAATAAACCTGAGCCCAGCAAACCACCCAGATACCAAACAATTTTCTCAGTCGGAATGTTTTCTCCGTTTTGAAGCGGGATCAGCACCTCGTCCACAAGGGGAATGGTCAGGTACGGCGGCACCTGGCTGGCCGCTGTGCCCAAGAGCATGAGGACAAAGCCCCACAGCAACTGGCCCCGATAGGGTTTGGCAAAACGCCACAGGCGTAGCAAAGTCCAGGTCGAAGGCGCCGTATGCACGACTTTGGTACAGACCGGGCATTCCTCGGCCTCGGGGTCTAGCGGCGCTTTGCAGCTCGGGCACACGGCCTGGGCCGGTACTGGCACCGGCTGGCCGCTCAGCGCGCTGTTATGCCGGGCGCTGAACTGGTCCACCAGGCGCAAGGCCTGCAAATTGCGCCCCAAGGTAAAGCGCCAATGGGCCAAAAGCTGGGCCGTGTCCAGCAATTGCAGGTGTGCCAGACCGGCGTGGTCGTGGTGCTCCAGGCGCAAACCGGGCCGGTAATCCCAGCTTTGCACCTCGGCTTTGGCGGTTGGCACCCATAAAAGTCGGCGGTCCGTTGCCAGCAAAAGGCTGGGCTGAAAACGCAATTGGGTGTCCAGGTCAACCTCAAGGACCGCAAAAACGTTTTCTTGGGGAGCGAGCAGCGCTTGAACAACCGATTGCCACGGCGCTGGAATATCACCCGCGCCGGGCAGGCCGGGCGCTTGGTCAATGTTCATGTAGGTCCATGGTGAAATTAAAAAAACTTGCGCAATTGTCCGTCCAATCGGCCCCGGCCCGACCGCGCAAGCCGCCCCAAGCGCTTTGCAAGCCAAGAAACCTTCCCGCAATCGGCGAGAATACACAACGCACGACGAACCAGCTCGGTGGACTTAAGCGGCCACCCCCACGCATGACGCGCCAGAAAAAAATCGATATTTTGCGGGTGACCCACCTGCGCGGCCCCAACATCTGGACTTATCGGCCCGTCATTGAGGCCTGGGTCGACATCGGTGCGCTCGAAGACTTCCCCTCCAACACCATTGATGGCCTCTACGAGCGCCTGACGGCCTGGCTGCCCGGCCTGATTGAGCACGAATGCAGCCCGGGCGTGCGCGGCGGCTTTTTGCAGCGCCTGCAAGAAGGCACCTGGGCCGCCCACATTCTGGAGCACGTCTGCCTGGAGCTGCAAAACCTGGGCGGCATGCGCACCGGCTTTGGCAAAGCGCGCCAAACCTCCAAGCCCGGCATCTACAAAGTCGCTTTTCGCACCCGCCAGGAAGACGTAGGGAGCCGCGCCCTGCACCTGGGGCGCGACTTGCTGGAGGCGGCCATCCACGACCGCGCGTTTGACATGGCCGCAGCCGTCACCGAGCTCACCGACATGGTGGACTCGCTGTGTCTGGGCCCGAGCACGGCGCACATCGTGGACGCTGCAACCGCCCGGCGCATCCCGCACATGCGCCTGACCGAGGGCAATTTAGTGCAACTGGGCTACGGCATCGCCCAGCGGCGCATCTGGACGGCCGAAACCGACCAAACCAGCGCCATTGCCGAAGAAATTGCCGGCGACAAAGATTTAACCAAGTCCTTGCTCAAAGCCTGTGGCGTGCCGGTGCCCGAGGGCGAGTTGGTCCAAAGTGCCGATGCCGCCTGGCAAGCGGCCCAAAGTGTGGGCGTGCCGGTGGTGGTCAAACCCTACGATGGCAACCACGGGCGCGGCGTTTCGCTCGATTTGCGCTCCGAGACCGATGTCCGCGCCGCCTACCAATTGGCGCATCGCAAAGGCGGGGGCAGCGTCATCGTCGAAAAATTCATCCCCGGCGATGAACACCGCCTGCTGGTGGTGGGCCGGCGCATGGTGGCAGCGGCGCGTGGCGAGCTGCTGTATGTGCAGGGCGATGGCGTCAGCACGCTGGATGCGTTGGCCAACGCCCAAATCAACAACGACCCCCGGCGTGGCCGGGGCGAAGACTTCCCGCTCAATGTGGTGGTGCCCAGCGAAAGTGCCGAAGTGATTTTGGAGCTCGAGCGCGTGGGCCTCACGCCCCAGTCGGTGCCGGCCGCTGGCCAGCGCGTGCTCATCCAGCGCAATGGCAACGTGGCCTTGGATGTGACCGACCAGGTTCACCCCAGCGTTGCGGCAGCGGCCGCCTTGGCCGCGCGCGTGGTGGGCCTGGACATTGCCGGCGTGGACATGGTGCTACAAGACTGCAGCGAGCCCCTGAGCAGCCAGCTCGCCGCCGTGATCGAGGTCAACGCCAGTCCGGGCCTGCTGTCGCACATCAAGCCGGCCAACGGCGCCGGGCAGCCGGTTGGGCGCGCCATCATCGACCATTTGTTTGACAGCAAGCAAGACGGGCGTATCCCGGTGGTGGGTATCACCGGCTCGGGCAATACCGGGCGTATCGCCCGGTTGGTGGCCTGGCTGATCCACATCAGCGGCAAGCACGTGGGCCTGGCTTGTAGCGAAGGGCTATACCTGGACAGCCGGCGCGTGGACGCCGCCGACAGCACCCACTGGGAGGCAGGCCAGCGGATATTGATGAACCGCTCGGTACAGGCAGCGGTATTTGAAAACCCGTGCGCGACCATCCTGGGCCAGGGCCTTGCCTACGACAAATGCGATGTCGGCCTGGTCACTGACAGCGCCTGGGACCCGGCGCTGCAGGACTTCGACATCTTGGACATCGAGCAGAACTTCAAAGTGATCCGCACCCAAATCGACGTGGTGCTGCCCACGGGCACCGCCGTCATCAACGCCGCAGACAGCCAAGCGGCCGAACTGGCGCAGCTTTGCGATGGCCGGGTGATTTTTTATGCCTTGTCGCCGGACAATGCTAGGCTGGCTGTGCACCGCGCCCAGGGGCACCAGGTGGTTTTCCTGCGCGAAAACACCTTGGTGCTGGCCACCGGCGCCAACGAGACAGCACTGGTGCGCCTGAGCAGCCTCAAGCCGACCAAAGCGGCCCAGCCCGAAATGGTGATGGCCGCCGTCGCCGCTGCCTGGGCGCTGCACATCGCCCCCGAGCTGATCGCCGCCGGCCTGCGCACCTTTGAATCCAATCCGCAAAAAACCCCGTACTAAACCGGCCCGAAACGCCCTGCCCGCCACCCGGAACGCTCATTTATGGAAGTCACCCGCATTCGCGCCCTGCGCGGCCCCAATCTGTGGAGCCACCACACCGCCGTTCAGGCGGTGGTCACCTGCAGCCCTGAGGAATGCGCGGTCGGCGACCTGGCCGGGTTTGAGGTGCGCTTGCGCGCGCGTTTTCCCGAAATTAGCGCCTTTGCGCCGATTGGCAACGACCAAGGCGTGCCCCTGGCCCGCGTTTTGGAACTCGCCACACTGGGCCTGCAAGCCCAGGCGGGCTGCCCCGTCACCTTTAGCTGCACCAAACCGACGCTGGAAGCCGGTGTGTTCCAGGTGGTAGTCGAATACAGCGAAGAGGCGGTGGGCCGCTTGGCCCTGGCGTTGGCCGAGCAGCTATGCAACTCTGCCTTGCAAAACACCTCCTTTGACCTAGCCGCCGTGCTGCACCAGCTGCGCGAACTCGATGAAGACGTGCGCCTGGGCCCGAGCACCGGTTCGGTGGTCAATGCCGCCTTGGCGCGCAACATCCCCTTTAGCCGTATGACCGAAGGCAGCATGGTGCGCTTTGGCTGGGGCAGCCGCCAGCGGCGCATTCAGGCCGCCGAGATTGACGCCACCAGCGCCATCGCCGAGTCGATTGCCCAGGACAAAGAACTCAGCAAACGCCTGTTGCACGCTGCCGGCGTACCGGTACCGCGTGGACGCGCCGTGCGCGATGCCGACGACGCCTGGGCGCTGGCCCAAGAAATCGGCCTGCCCGTGGTGCTCAAGCCCCTCGATGGCAACCAAGGCAAGGGCGTAACCGTCAACATCACCACCGAGGCTGAGCTGCGCGCCGCCTATTTGGTGGCCAGCGAGTTTCGCGACACCGTGCTGGTGGAGCGCTACATGCCGGGCAACGATTTTCGCTTGCTGGTGGTGGGCGACAAACTGGTGGCTGCTGCCCGGCGCGACCCGCCCAAAGTGGTGGGCGATGGCGTGCACACCGTCGCGCAGTTGGTCGATATTGTCAACCTGGACCCTCGTCGCGGCGATGGGCACGCCACCTCGCTCACCAAAATCCGCTTTGACGATATTGCGCTGACCTGCCTGCAAGCCCAGGGCTTTGATGCCACGTCGGTGCCGCAAAAAGGCCAGCGCGTGAACTTGCGCAACAACGCCAATCTGTCCACCGGCGGCTCGGCCACCGACGTCACCGACGATGTGCACCCCGACGTGGCTGCGCGGGCCGTGTCCGCGGCGCATATGGTGGGTTTGCATATTTGCGGTGTCGATTTGGTCTGCGACAGCATCTTGCGCCCGATCGAGGAGCAAGGCGGCGGCGTGGTCGAGGTCAACGCAGCGCCGGGCTTGCGCATGCACCTGAGTCCCTCGTTTGGCAAAGGCCGCCCGGTGGGCGAGGCTATCATTTCCGCCCTCTTCAAGCCGGGGCAGGATGGGCGCATACCCATCGTCGCGGTCACCGGCACCAATGGCAAAACAACGACCGTGCGCCTGATCTCGCATTTGCTGGCCCAGCAAGGCTGGTGCGTAGGCATGACCAACACCGACGGCGTCTACGTGGGCGGCCAGTGCATAGACACCGGCGACTGCAGCGGCCCCAAGAGTGCCAAAAATGTCTTGCACCACCCCGATGTCGACGCCGCCGTGCTCGAGACCGCACGCGGTGGCGTACTGCGCGAGGGCCTGGCCTTTGACTACTGCGACGTCGGCGTGGTCACCAACGTGGGCAGTGGTGACCATTTGGGCCTGAACTACATCACCACCGTGGACGAATTGGCGGTGCTCAAGCGCGTCATCGTGCAAAACGTTTCACCCCGGGGCACCGCCGTGCTCAACGCCGCCGACCCGGTGGTTGCGGCCATGGCGGCCAAGTGCAAAGGTGCTGTCATCTTTTTTGCGCTCGACCAGTTCAACCCAATCATGGCCACGCACCGCGCCCAAGGGCGGGCGGTGGTGTACGTCGAAAACCATCAAATCGTCGCCGCACGTGGCGCTGAAAAACATTACCTGAACCTGGCCGAAATTCCGGTCACCTTGGGCGGCGCGGTGGGTTTCCAGGTTGAAAACGTGATGTCCAGTGTAGCGGCTGCCTGGGCGCTGGGGCTCGATTGGTCCACCGTGCGCGCCGCGCTGGCGAGTTTTTCTACCGAGCAAAACAATGCCATGGGTCGCTTTAATTTGTTTCATTACAAAGGCGCGACGGTTATCGCCGACTACGGCCACAACCCCGATGCCATGCTGGCCTTGGTGCAGGCAGTGCAAGCCATGCCGGCGACACGCCGCTCGGTGGTGATCAGCGGGCCGGGCGACCGGCGCGACGAAGACATCCGCCAAATCACGCAGATATTGGGCGACGCGTTTGAGGAAGTGGTGATGTACGAGGACCAGTGCCAGCGCGGCCGCTCCGACGGCGAAGTCATGGCGCTGCTGCGCGAGGGCTTAGCCAAGGCCAAAAAAGCCCAGCAACGCAGCGAAATTTATGGTGAGTTTTTGGCCATCGACACGGCGATGGACCGCCTACAAGCGGGCGAATTGTGCCTGGTGCTGGTCGACCAGGTGCCCGAAGCTTTGGCGCACATTGCCGCCAAGGTTCAAAAAAGCCTTCAGTCGGGCTAAGCGGGCGACTACATCTCGGCGGCCGGGTTGCGCCCCATGAGCGCAGCCACCGCTTGGGCGGGAAGCAAGCGCCCTTCTAGCAAGTCCAGCACGGCCTGGGCAATCGGCATTTCCAGGCCCATGGCTTGCGCCCGCCCAACAACGGTGCGGGCGCTGTACACGCCCTCTGCCACATGGCCCAGCGACTGCACCGCCTGCTCCAGGCTTTGGCCTTGCGCCAGCGCCAAACCCACACGGCGGTTGCGCGACAGATCGCCGGTGGCGGTCAGCACCAAGTCGCCCAGGCCGCTCAGGCCCATAAAGGTTTCGGCGCGCGCGCCCAGCGCCACACCCAGGCGGGTGATTTCGGCCAAACCGCGGGTGATCAGCGCGGCGCGGGCGTTCAGGCCCAGTTGCAGCCCATCACACAGACCCGTGGCGATGGCCAGTACATTTTTGACGGCACCGCCCACCTCGACGCCGACCACATCCTCACTGGCGTAAATGCGCAGCGTCGGGCTGTGAAAGGCAGCGACCAGGGCGTCACGCACGTTGGCGTGCGTACTGGCGGCCACCAGCGCGGTGGGTTGGCCATGGGCGACTTCTTGGGCAAAGCTGGGGCCGCTGAGTACGCCTGCGGCCAAGCCGGGCGCCACTTTGGCCTGGATTTCGTGGCCCATCAGGCCCAAGGCATCGGTGCGCAGCGGTGCTTCAAAGCCTTTACACAGCCAAGCCACCGGGGCTTTACCCGTGGCCACGGTCGCGAGCATTTGGCGCAATCCCGCCATCGGTGTGGCGATGACCACCAAATCCTGAGACGCTAAATGGGCTTGCAGGTAGGTGCCTTGCAACTGGCTGATGCGCAAGCCTTCAGGAAAGGCAATACCAGGCAGGTAGCGCGGATTTTGCCGCTCAGAGCGCATGGCGCGCTGCTGGCCCGCATCGCGCGCCCACAGAGTAACGGCGTGGGCCGGGTTGGCGCTGGCACTGACGGCCAAGGCGCTGCCCCAGGCGCCGGCGCCGAGAATGGTGATTTTCATGTGCAAAGCGTCCCGAGCGGGCACTGCGCGGGCAAGCGCCAGCGCTTACTGTGGCAGTGTGGCGCCGTCACTGGCTTGGGCGGCCTGGCTTTGCTGCTGCTCATACATCGCCTGGAAATTGATTTCCGACAAATGCACAGGCGGAAAGCCTGCGCGTTGGATCATGTCCGCCACGTTGCCGCGCAGATAGGGATAGACGATTTGCGGGCAGGCAATGCCCATGATCGGGCCCATCTGCTCTTGGGGCAAGTTGCGCACCTCAAAAATGCCGGCTTGTTTAACTTCAGCCAAAAACACGGTTTTGTCTTTAATTTTGGTGTGCACCGTGGCTGTGACGCTGACTTCGAAAATACCTTCGGAGACCGGATCGGCTTGCACGCCGAGCTGAATGTCCACGGTGGGTTGCTCTTGCTCTAGCAAGATGGCAGGCGAATTGGGTTGCTCCAAAGAGACCTCTTTCAAATAAACGCGCTGGATCTGGAAAACGGGCTCTTGGTCTGCCATGGCAATTTCTTTCAGTGAAAACAAAACCCGGCGCAGCGCCGGGCACAGGGGATAAAAAGAGTCGCCGCAGCGGTGCCGCCGGGCGCGGTGATTATGGCAGCAGCGGCTCGTGGCCTCGGTTAGGCCTGCTGCAAGAGTGGCTCCAGGCCACCTTGGCTGTCCAAGGCCATCAGGTCATCGCAACCGCCCACATGGGTTTGCCCGATGAATATCTGTGGCACGGTGCGCCGCCCCGTCAGCTCCATCATGGCGGTGCGCTGGACCGGGTCGGTGTCGATACGAATTTCTTCGATGTGCTCTACGCCTTTGGACTTGAGGACGCGTTTGGCCTGCACGCAATAGGGGCAGACGGCGGTGGTGTACATCTTGACGGCTTGCATAAATCGGCAGTGTTGGGTGGGAATGGCAAATTAACAGAAGGGAGGATCAGGCTTTTTCGAGCGGCAGGCCGGCGCTTTTCCAGGAAGCCAGACCGCCGCTCAGGGAATGCACCTGGGTATAGCCTAGCGCCTTCGCGGCGGCCAAAGCACGCCCGGAGCGGGCGCCCGACTGGCAGACCAAAATCAGCGGCAAGTTCTTGTTTTTCACGGCACCGGCCAGTTTTTGGTCCAAATCGCTCAGGGGAATATTGCGCGACCCGACGATGTGTCCTGCGCCAAATTCGGCCGGTTCGCAGACGTCGACAACCACGGCGCGCTCCCGGTTGATAAGCAGGACCGCATCATTGGCACTCAGGCCCGAAGCTACCGCGCCTTGCATGGCGGGGACCAGGAGCAACGTGCCCGAAGCCAGCGCAAGTGCGATCAACATCCAGTTATCAAGAATAAATTTCACAGGGGCTCCCTTGGCTAAGCCCGAAGGCCAAAGCGTCGCATTTTAGAATGCAGGCCCCAACCCAGCACGCAAACAGGGTTTTGCACCCGAGCAGCCCACCTCCAAATATGCACCAACTTGTCCTTATTCGCCATGGCGAATCCACCTGGAACCTGGAAAACCGCTTTACCGGCTGGACCGATGTCGATCTCACGGCCAACGGTATCGAACAGGCCAAGCAGGCCGGCCGGAGCCTCAAGGCCGAAGGCTTTGTGTTCGACCTGGCCTACACCAGCATGCTCAAACGCGCCACGCGCACGCTATGGCACTGTCTGGACGAGATGGACTGCACCTGGCTGCCGGTGGTGCACAGCTGGCGCCTCAATGAGCGCCATTACGGCGCCCTGCAAGGTCTGAACAAAGCCGATATGGCACGTCAATACGGCGAGCAGCAGGTGCTGATGTGGCGGCGTAGCTTTGACACGCCGCCGCCAGCCCTGGAGGCTCACGACCCGCGCAGCGAACGCAGCGATCCGCGCTATGCCAAGCTGGCACCCGAGCAGATTCCCCTGAGCGAATGCCTGAAAGACACCGTTGAGCGGGTGATGCCCTTGTGGCAGGAGTCCATCGCCCCGGCCCTGCGCGCCGGGCGCCGACCGGTGATCGCCGCCCACGGCAACTCGATTCGCGCGCTGGTGAAGTATCTGGACGATGTCAGCGACGACGACATCGTAGGCTTGTACATTCCC
>CAMATX010000012.1 GCA_945861345.1 Comamonas sp. lk | reverse complement strand
GGCTGGGGTGCTTGAGCTTGCGCAGCGCTTTGGCTTCAATCTGGCGAATGCGCTCGCGCGTTACGTCAAACTGTTTGCCTACTTCTTCAAGGGTGTGGTCGCTGGCCATCTCGATACCAAAGCGCATGCGCAGCACCTTGGCTTCGCGCGGGGTGAGGCTGTCCAGGATGTCTTTAACCACATCGCGCAGACCGGCCTGCATGGCCGCTTCCATCGGGGCGGTGTTGGCACCGTCTTCGATGAAGTCGCCCAGGTGGCTGTCATCGTCGTCACCGATAGGCGTCTCCATGGAGATCGGCTCCTTGGCGATTTTCATGATCTTGCGGATCTTGTCCTCAGGAATCTCCATGCGCTCGGCCAGAACGCTGGCGTCGGGCTCAAAGCCAAACTCCTGCAAATGCTGGCGGCTGATGCGGTTCATCTTGTTGATGGTTTCGATCATGTGCACCGGGATGCGGATGGTGCGCGCCTGGTCGGCAATCGAGCGCGTGATGGCCTGGCGAATCCACCAGGTGGCGTAGGTCGAGAACTTATAGCCCCGGCGATATTCGAACTTGTCCACCGCCTTCATCAGGCCGATATTGCCCTCCTGGATCAGGTCCAGGAACTGCAGGCCACGGTTGGTGTACTTTTTGGCAATGGAGATCACCAGGCGCAAATTGGCTTCGATCATTTCCTTCTTGGCCGAGCGGCTGGAGGCCTCGCCCTGGTTCATGCGCTTGTTGATGTCCTTGAGCTGGTCTAGGGGCACCACCACCTGCGCTTGCAGATCGATCAGGCGCTGTTGGATTTCCTGCACTGGCGGAACATTACGCGCCATGATGGTGCTCCAGGGCTTGCCGGCGGCGGCCTGTTTTTCAATCCACTTCAGGTTGAGCAGCTGGCTGGCCGCGCGGTTGCCACTCTTGTCCCGGCCGCTGAAATCGGCGATGAACAAGTCTTGGCTGTAGCCGCATTTGTCCACAATGATGCGGCGCAGCTCGCGCTCTTTCTTGCGGATGTCTTCCACTTGGCCGCGCACCATATCGCACAGTTTTTCAATCGCCTTGGCGGTAAAGCGGATGGTCATCAGCTCTTCGCTGAGCATGCGCTGGGCATGCATGTACTTGGGTGTGCCGTGCCCCTCTTTGTCGTAGAGCTTGTGCATGGCGTCAAAGAGTTCGCGCAGGCGGTCAAAGCGGATCAGGGCTTCACGCTTGAGCTCCTCGAGCTTTTTGGTCAGCGCTTTAGAGCCGCCTTTGCCGTCGTCATCGTCGTCGGCGTCAAACTCGTCAAAGTCTTCCTCGGCCACATAGTCATCGGCCTCGTTGGGGTTGGAAAAACCATCTACGATGGTGGTGATGACCACTTTGCCTTCGCGAATCTCTTCGCCCAGGCGCAATATTTCGGCGATGGTAGCCGGTGAGCCCGAGATCGCCTCCATCATGGCCATCAGACCGCCTTCGATACGCTTGGCAATCTCAATCTCACCCTCGCGGGTCAGCAACTCGACCGTGCCCATTTCGCGCATGTACATACGCACCGGGTCGGTGGTACGCCCAAATTCGCTGTCCACGGTGGACAGGGCGGCTTCGGCTTCTTCCTCGGCCTCTGCTTCGGTGGCGGCGGTGGCGACGTTGTTGTTCAGCAGCAAGGTTTCTGCGTCTGGCGTTTGTTCGTAGACGGCCACGCCCATGTCGTTGAGCATGGCGACGACCACTTCCATGGTCTCGGCGTCCACCAGTTTTCCGGGCAAGTGGTCAGAAATTTCGCCGTGCGTGAGGTAGCCGCGCGTGCGTCCGAGCTTGATCAAGGCGACAAAGGCCAGACGGCGCTTGGTTTTTTCTTCTTCGGAAAGAATCGTCTCTTCCAGGCCGAACTCCTTCATCAAGGCCCGCTCTTTGGCCTTGCTGATCTTCATGCGCAGGGGCTTGACCTTCTCGCCCGCCGGTACCGGCTCCGCTTCGAGCTCGGCTTCGATGTCGGACAAATCCGTGTCATCGGCCGCGTCGCCAGCGGCTTTGCCTTTGGGCTTCTTGGCGGGTTTGGGTTTGGCCGCCGGCGTCTTGGCCGCTGGCTTGGCAGGGGCAGCGGGTGCTTTGGCTACGACGGCTGCTTTGGTCTTCTCAGGTGTTGCAGGTGTGGCTTTGGCAGCGGGTTTTTTGGCCGCCGGTTTTTCAATGGGTTTGGATTTGGGTGTGGTGACAGGCACAGTTTTGGACACAGTTGGAATCGATTTTTTGGTAGGGGCTTGCGCCTTGGTCGCTACAGCGGCCTTGGCGGGTGCTTTGCTCGCAGGCTTTGCAGCACTGCGCACCGACGCTTTGGCGACCGGTTGGGGCTTGGCTTGCGGTTTTGTTTTGGAACTCGTGGTGGCGATAACCTTTGCTTTAGAAGGTGCTAACTTTTTATTATCTTTTTTGGATATTGTTACATTTTTTGAATTCTTTGCAGCCGCTGCCTTACCGGCTGCAATTTTCTTGGTGGGTGCCGCTTGGGCCTTAGTGGTGACACCTTTGCCTTTGGCCGTTGCTACAGGTTTTTTAGCTGCTGGCGCTGCCGCTTTTGCTAAAGGTTTTTTGGCAGGCGCCGCTTTTTTGGTAGCAGTGGCTTTCACCGGCGCTGCCTTTTTGCTTGATACAGGCTTTGTACTGACAACGACTTTCTTTGCAGCGGCGGTCTTTTTGGCTGGAGCGGCTTTCTTGGCAGCTACGGGTTTGGCTTGAGCGACCGGTTTTTTTGCGGCAAGCACTTTCTTGGCGGGCGCAGCTTTTTTTGCCGGGACGGCTTTTTTAATCGGCAATGGCTTTTTGGCCGCAGTCGCTTTGGCCTTGGCGCTGGCCAGTTTCGCTTTGGATAGTGCAGCTTTGGTGGATTTAGGTGTCGGCATGGGTCAACCTTCGGGCAACGAACAGATCGCAATGGCAAATCACCGCCGCAAAGCCGCAAAAAACAGGCCTGCAGGATGGACTACGGGGGTAACAGACGGGGTCGGCAAGATGGTTGGGCGAACATTTGGTTTGCAGCCCTTGCGGGAGGAGCGGCCGGGGTGATCGGTGTCACTGCGTGGCCAAATCCGGAGGTACTGCTGTCGCTCTTGCTGGGAAAAAACGGATTATACCATTTTTCACATATTTAGTGCGGAAATTTCTAATTGGAGTGCTTTGCGGCGTGCATCTAGGGCCCGGTAGCGCTGGCCCATGGTCGCTTCGGCGACCGAAGGCGCAATCTCTTTCATTTCGGCGTCAATCCGATCGACCGACAGGCGTAGCAGCACGTTATGGAGCTCCTGGGCGGCTTCTTCGCCGTGTTCGCTGGGCGCGGTGGGGCCAGACATCAGGTGCAGGGCCAGCGTTTCGAAGGCTTGGCCAACCACTTCAGCGCGCAGGGCTGTCCAATTGACGGGCCCGTGCTCGTGCAACTGTGACTCCAACCACACAAACAAGCCGCCGTGTGGCATGGGCAGCTCGCACAGCATGGCGTGGTATTCGTTGGTCAGCGTTTCCCACAAATGGCTTTGGCCGAGCAAGAGCCGCGCGGCATGGTCGGTGCGGCTGGCCGGTTGGGCCCGCAGCCCCGGGCGCGCCGCTGGCCAGGCGCGGGCGTTGCGGCCGCTGGAATTTCCCCAGGACGATGCGCTGCCGCCGCCCCCGCCCCCTGTGTTGGCGCCACGTTTGCGCGGCGCGCCGGTATTGGCGACGCCGGCGCCGGGTATCCACAGACTAGACAACTCGCGCGTGGTCAGTTGCACGAGTTCAGCCAGCTCGGCCAGCAATTGCAGTTTGAGCGCGCCTTCGGGCAGCAGCGACCACAGCGGTTTGGCATTGCTGGACAGATGTGCCCGGCCTTCGGCGCTGTGCAAATCGCAACCCTCGCTGGCCGCTTCCACCAAAAACCGCGACAGCGGCGTGGCCTGGGCCACGGCTTGGGCGAAGGCCTCGCTGCCATGGGCGCGGATAAAACTGTCCGGGTCATGCTCCTCCGGCAAAAACAAGAATTTGATGCTACGCACATCGGTGGCATAAGGCAGCGCGCCGTCGAGGGCTTTGCGCGCGGCCCGGCGCCCGGCGCTGTCGCCATCAAAACTGAAAACCACCGCGTCGGTAAAGCGAAACAGCTTTTGAACATGGTCGGGCGTGCAGGCGGTACCTAGCGTGGCTACTGCGTTGGGAAAACCGAGTTGGGCCAGCGCCACCACGTCCAAATACCCCTCGGTGACCAGCGCATAGCCTTTGTCGCGCAAATGCGCGCGGGCCTCAAACAAGCCGTACAGTTCGCGGCCTTTGCTAAAGACGGGGGTCTCGGGGGAGTTGAGGTATTTGGGCTTTTCATCGCCCAGCACGCGGCCGCCAAAGCCGATGCACTCGCCCCTGATATTGCGGATCGGGAACATCACCCGGTCGCGAAAGCGGTCGTAGCGCTTTTCTTCGGCGCCTTCTTCGGTGTTGCTGATCACCAGGCCGCTTTCGACCAGCAGCGGGTCGTCGTAGCTGGGGAACACACTGGCCAGGCTGCGCCAACCCTCGGGCGCGTAGCCCAGGCCAAAGCGCTTGGCCACCTCGCCCGAGAGGCCGCGCCCCTTGAGATAGGCCACGGCGCGCGGCGCGTCTTTGAGCTGGCGCCGGTAGGCGTCGCCGGCTTTTTCGAGCACGCTGGCGAGCGTGTTTTGCTTTTCGCGCTGCTCCTGGGCGCGTGCGCGGTCTTGGGGCGAGGCCTCATCCTGGGGCACTGGCATGCCAAATTGCTGGGCCAGGTCATTGACCGCTTCTACAAAGCTCATGCCTGCGTGATCCATCAAAAACCCAATCGCATTGCCGTTTTTGCCGCAGCCAAAGCAGTGGTAGAACTGCTTGGTCGGGCTGACCGAAAACGAGGGCGATTTTTCGCCATGAAACGGGCACAGGCCCATGTAATTGGCGCCTCCTTTTTTCAGCTGCACATAGCGCCCGACGATGTCCACGACATCGGCGCGCGCGAGCAACTCCTGAATAAAGGTTTGGGGGATGGCCATGGCGCTGGAGGCTTTACTTTTGCCGGGGCTGGCGTCCGAGCAGGTAAAACTCGGCGTTGGGCATCATGCCGCTGACGTTGGCCATGCGGTTGGACAGGCCGAAAAACGCGGTGATGGCGGCAATGTCCCAAATGTCCTCGTCGTCAAAACCGTGCGCGTGCAGGGCGGCAAAGTCGGCGTCCTCCACGCTATGGCTGCTGTGGCAGACCTGCAGGGCAAAGTCCAGCATGGCGCGCTGGCGCGGCGTGATGTCGGCCTTGCGGTAATTGGTCGCCACCTGGTCAGCCACCAGCGGTTTTTTCTCGTAAATGCGCAAGAGCGCGCCATGCGCCACCACGCAATACAGGCACTGGTTGGCCGCGCTGGTGGCGGTGATGATCATTTCCCGGTCGCCCTTGGTGAGGCTGGAGAACTCGCGCAGCATGATGGCGTCGTGGTAGGCGAAAAACGCCCGCCACTCGGCCGGTCGACGTGCCAGCGACAAAAACACATTCGGGATAAATCCTGATTTTTCCTGCACCTCCAGAATTTTTTCCTGGATGTCAGCGGGCAAGATGTTCAGATCGGGCAGGGGGTAGCGGGTCATGGCGGGCTTCCTGAAAGGGCGTTTGGCGGCAGATTATGCGGCGCCTGCGGGTTCGTGCCGGCTCAGTAGTGGGGCGGAAGCTCGTCGCGCTGGTTGCGTCCGGACTCGGGCGCGGCGCTGGCCCATTGGGTGCGCAATTGCAGCACTTCGCGCATTAGGGCCTCGATTTGCTGCTGTTGGCGCGCCAAGGCGCTGTCGAGCTGGTCCACAGTGTCCTCTAAAAAGCTGGCTTTGATTTCTAAATCAATGAGTCGCGCGTTGGTGGAGTGGTTTTGCGCCCCTGGGTTGGGCATGGCTTGAGGCGGGGTGTCAGTCATAGGCGGATTGTGCCGCCTGGGCGTGATGCAATTGGCGGCGTGGTCAGGCAGCATCAAGGTCTTTGGGTGAAAATGGCATGAAGGTCGCCGGCCAGGCCTAAATTGCCCGCGCGCCGGACCACACCCGTTTTGTCATTGTTATTGCTTTTGTGGAGAACTTATTTTGAACAAAATTTACCCCAGCGCCACTGCGGCGCTTGAAGGCATCGTCCGGGACGGGCAGCTCATTGCGGTGGGCGGCTTTGGCCTGTGCGGCATTCCCGAGGCGCTGATTGACGCTTTGCGCGACAGCGGCACGCAAAACCTCACTGCTATTTCGAATAACGCGGGCGTCGACGGCTTTGGCCTGGGCAAGCTGCTCGAGACCCGTCAGATCAAGAAAATGATCTCCAGCTATGTGGGTGAGAACAAAGAATTCGAGCGCCAGTACCTGGCCGGTGAACTGGCCCTGGAATTCACGCCTCAGGGGACGCTGGCCGAAAAACTGCGCGCCGGTGGAGCGGGCATTCCGGCGTTCTTCACCAAAACAGGGGTGGGCACCATGGTCGCCGAGGGCAAGGAATTGCGCGAGTTTGATGGCGAGACCTATGTCATGGAGCGCGCTTTGGTGCCCGATGTATCGCTGGTCAAAGCGCACCGGGCGGACAAATCGGGCAACTTGCAGTTCCGCCTGACGGCGCGCAACTTCAACCCGGCCGTCGCCATGGCCGGAAAAATCACGGTGGTGGAGGTCGAGGAAATCGTCGAAACCGGCGCCATCGCCCCCGACGAGGTGCACCTGGCCGGCATTTATGTGCACCGCCTGGTGCTCAACGCCACGCCGGAAAAACGCATCGAAAAACGCACGATCTCTGAGAAAGCAGGAGCCTGACCATGAGCTGGACCCAAGACCAAATGGCCGCACGCGCGGCGCAAGAGCTAGAAGACGGTTTTTATGTCAACCTGGGCATCGGCATCCCCACGCTCGTGGCCAACTTTGTGCCCAGCGATAAAGAAGTTTGGCTGCAAAGCGAAAACGGCATGCTGGGCATCGGCCCGTTCCCGACCGATGACGCGGTGGACGCCGACCTGATCAATGCCGGCAAACAGACGGTGACGACCATCAAAGGCTCTAGTATTTTTGGCAGCCACGAGAGTTTTGCCATGATTCGCGGCGGCAAGATCAACCTGAGCATCTTGGGCGCCATGCAAGTGAGCGAGCACGGTGATCTGGCCAATTGGATGATTCCGGGCAAGATGGTCAAAGGCATGGGCGGTGCGATGGACTTGGTAGCAGGCGTCAAGCGCGTGATTGTCCTCATGGAGCATGTCGCCAAGAAAAAAGACGGCTCCGAAGATCTGAAAATCTTGCCTAACTGCACGTTGCCGCTGACGGGTGTGGGCGTGGTGGATCGCATCATTACCGATCTGGCGGTTCTGGACGTGACGCCCCAAGGACTTCAGGTCGTAGAAATGGCGCCCGGCGTGACGCGCGAGTTTTTGCAGTCCAAGACCGGCGTGGCCCTGCATTAGCCCCCAGGGCTGCTGAGCCCCGCTTTATTGCGCAGGCCTTGACGTTCGTCAAGGCCCACGGCTGCTGCTTGCCCTAGAGTTCCGCAGTCTGCTTCTTTTTTCCAATGGGTGGTTTGAATGAACGTTTTGCGATGGATGGTCCACGCCTGCCTGCTTAGTGGCTTGGCCACCGGCCTTGCATTTGCTGAGACGCCAGCGGCGCTGCTGGCTTATTACAAAACACAAGCCCAGGGCCAAGCGGGGGGCGATGCAGTGCGCGGACAGACGTTCTTTAACAAAACCCATGGTAATGAATGGAAATGTGCCTCCTGCCATGGCGCTGTGCCCACAGGCAAGGGGGAGCATGCCATTACCCACAAGGTCATTGAGCCCTTGGCGCCGGCCTTTAATGCGCAGCGCTTTACCGACCTGGCCAAGTCCGAAAAATGGTTCCGTCGCAATTGCAAAGACGTTTTGGCCCGCGAATGCAGCGCCAGTGAGAAGGCCGATGTGCTGGCCTGGCTGATCAGCCTGAAATAGTTTTGAAGGACCCCCTATGAAAACCCCTTTTCCATGTTGGCGCACCACCGGTGTGGCCTTGGCTTTGCTGTTGTGTGCAGGCGTCACCCGGGCGCAGGGGGGCGGACTCCAAGGGGCGCCGGCTGCATTTACTGCCGAGTGCACCAGCTGCCATATTGGCTACGCGCCGGCATTGACAGGCGAGGTCAATTGGCGCGGCATCATGGCCGGCTTGGACAAGCATTTCGGGGTAGACGCCTCGATCGATGACAAGGCACGCCAGACCATTAGCGCTTGGCTAATGGCACATGCCTCCAAGGACAGCCGCTACGCTAAGTCCAGCGCAGACTTTCGTATCAGTACCAGCGCCTGGTTTGTGCGCCAGCACGATGAGGTGGGCAGCAAGGTCTGGAAGCGTGCCAGCATCAAGAGCGCGGCCAACTGCGGCGCGTGCCACAGCGGCGCAGCGCGCGGCGATTTTGATGAAGACAGCGTAAAGATTCCCCAATGAACTCGCCCAAAACCACCCCAGACACCACCCCACCAAGTGCCCAACTCATTTGGGATGCCCCGACACGGGTTTTCCATTGGCTTTTGGTGCTGTGCGTGGCCGGTGCCTGGGTTACGGCCGAGAGCGAGCGCACCAAGCTGCTGCACCTGAGCTTTGGCTACTGCGCCGGCGCCTTGGTGCTGTGGCGTTTGGTGTGGGGTTTGTTCGGCAGCCGCTATGCGCGCTTCACCGATTTTGTGAAAAGCCCGGCGGCTGCTTGGGCCTATTTGCGTGGCTATTTACCCTGGGTGACCGGCGCGAAACCCCATGCCTATGTCGGCCACAACCCGGCGGGCAGCTGGGCGGTGCTCGGTTTGTTGGCGCTGCTGGCTGGCGCTGTGGCCAGTGGTTGGTGGGCCGAGCAGTCCGATGCACTGGAAATCGCCGGCGAGCTGCACGAGGCGCTGGCCAACGGCCTGTTGTTATTGGTGGGCGTGCACGTGCTGGCCGTGGTGGCCACGGGTTTGTTGCAGGGCGAAAACCTGGTTCGCGCCATGGTGACGGGCCGCAAACAGGCCCATCAAGCTCAGGCGATAGGCTCAGCACATCCCTTGCTTGGCGCATGTGTGGCCTTGGCGACCGTGGCTCTTTGGTTGGCGATTTATACCGGCCAGCTACCAGGACTGACTGCCTAAAGTCTGCGGGCAGGGCGTCTCAGGGCGGCTGCGCATCAGTGTGCGCTAGCGGCGTCGGGTGGTGGGGCTACTGCCGGACCGCTGTAGGGCGGCGCCTTGAGTGGCTGGCTCAGCCAAATAATCGGAATCAGCAATAAGAATATCAAGGCCGAGCCGAGAAAGATGTCATTGGCGGCCATGGTGAAAGCCTGCTGGTCGATCAGCCGGTTGATGCTGGCCAAGCCCTGTGCTTGGCTCATCCCCATGCTGGAGAAACCGCTGATGGCCCCCGTGGCTGCCTGGTTGGTTAGGTTGACAGTTTCCGTCAATACTGCGTGGTGCATGGCTGCCCGGTCTTGCCACAAAGTGATGGTGATCGAGGTGCCAAACGAGCCACCCAAAATGCGCATAAATGTTGACAAACCCGAAGCCGAAGGCATGTGGGCCGGTGCGATGCCACTGAGCGTGAGTGTGGACAGGGGAATAAAGAAAAACGCTACCGCGATGCCCTGAATAATCGTCGGCAGCATGATGGTGGCGAAGTCCGCTTGCGTGTTGAAGTGCGATCGCATCCACAAAACCAGTGAGAACATCACGAAAGAAAAAGTCGCCAAGGAGCGCGGGTCAAACTTTTGAATGTTCTTGCCCACCACCGGGGACAACAGCATGGCAAATATGCCCACGGGCGCGAGCATCATTCCCGCATCGGTCGAGGTGTAGCCCATGAACTGCTGCAGCCACAAAGGAAACAGCACCAGGTTGCCGATAAACAGACTGTAGGCAACGGCCAGGCAAATCGAGGCCCAGCGAAAGTTGCGCATTTTGAGCAGACGCAGGTCGACCACGGGGTGTTTGTCGGTCAGTTCCCAGGCCAAGAAGAAAATCCCTGCAATGCCCGCCACAGCCGCCAAAGTGATGATTTCGGCGGAGTGGAACCAATCGACCTCTTTGCCCCGGTCCAGCATGATTTGCAAAGCGCCCACCGCCAGCACCAAAAGCGTCAGGCCTACGGTGTCGATAGGCAGTTTTTGCCGGGGCGACTCGCGTTTTTTGAATACCGTCCAGGTAATAAAGGCCGCGCCTATGCCCACCGGCACGTTGATGTAAAAAATCCAGCCCCAGTGCGCGTTATCGGTAATCCAGCCGCCCAAAAGCGGCCCCAGCACGGGCGCCACCAGCGTGGTCATGGCCCACATGGCCATGGCCATCCCGGCCATCGCCGGCGGGTAGCTCGATAGCAGCAGGGTTTGGGCCAGCGGCATCATCGGGCCGGCCACAAAGCCCTGGAAGGCGCGCATGGCGATCAAGGTCGGCATATTGGGCGCCAAGCCGCACAGCCAGGAGGCCAGCACAAAGAGCAGCACGCTCAACGTGAACAGGCGCACCTGCCCAAAGCGCTGCGACAGCCAACCCGTTAGCGGCACGGCAATCGCGTTGGCCACACCAAAGCTGGTGACCACCCAGGCGCCCTGGTTGGGGCTGACGCCCAGGTCGCCGGCAATGGCTGGAAGCGACACATTGGCGATGGACGAGTCCAAGACGTTCATAAAGGTCGCCGTCGAGAGCGCGACCGTTCCCCAAAAGCGGGCTGCGCCTTGCAGTGGCGGGTGGCTAAAGCCAGTGCCTGGGCCGGGAGTTGCCATGGCCTGCTTAGGAGTGTTTGCCGTCGGTGGCGGCGGCTTTGGGCGCGGGGCTGCCCATGTTGGCGGCGATCACGCGCTGGATTTCAGCCGTGGCCTGGCCGTCGACCAATTCATACACATCGGTTTGCACCGCCGAGGCCGCTTGCGGGGCATCGGCCAGGGCTTTTCCGTTTTGCGCCGTCACGTCGACGGTCGCTTCCATGGACAGGCCCACGCGCAGCGGGTGCGCGCTCACTTGCGCCGGGTCCAGGGCAATGCGCACCGGCACGCGCTGTACCACTTTGATCCAGTTGCCGGTGGCGTTTTGGGCCGGCAAGAGCGAAAACGCCGCGCCCGTGCCTGCGCCCAAACCGACCACGGTGCCTTTGTAATCCACCTTCTTGCCGTAAACATCGGCCGTAAGCGTTACCGGCTGGCCTATACGGATATTGCGCAGCTGGGCTTCTTTGAAATTGGCGTCCACCCACAGGGCGTTGAGCGCCACCACCGACATCAGCGGGCTCCCTGCGGCCACGCGCTGGCCCAGTTGCACAGAGCGTTTGGCCACATAGCCGTCGACCGGGGCGGGCAGGGTGGCGCGGTGCAATGCCAAATAGGCCTCGCGCACTTTGGCCGCTGCGGCCTGCACGCTGGGGTGCGAGGGCACTTGTGTGTTGTCCGTCATGGTTTGGGCACTTTGCAATTGGTCACGGGCGGCCAGCACAGACGCTTTGGCGGTGGCCAGCGCGCTTTGCGCCTGGCGCAGCTGCGATTGCAAATGCGCGATTTCTTCAGCCGAAACCGCGCCCACGCCGCTGATGGACTGGCGGCGTGCCAGGTCGTCGCTCAGGCGGCTAATGTCGTTTTGCGCGCGCACCACATCGCCCTCGCGCACGGCTATCTGTGCTTCCAAGGTGGTGTTGCTGGCGTAGAGCATGCGTACCTGGCGCACCGCCTGAGCCAGGTTGGCCTCGGCCAGGGACAGCGCCATCTTGGCGTCGGCCGCATCCAGGCGCACCAGGGGCTGGCCGGCTTTCACAAAATCAGTGTCATCGGCCAGGATGGCGGTCACGGTGCCGCCAATTTGCGGCGTAATTTGCACCACATTGCCCTGCACATAGGCGTTGTCGGTGGATTCTTGGTGGCGGCTGCTGAACCATTCATAGCCGCCATAGCCCAGCGCGGCTGCCACGGCCAGGCCGGCCAGGGTCAGAGCTTTTTGCCTGGCGCCGCCGGGCGCGGGTGTGGGGGCGGAGGCCGGGGAATTTGAAGTAGTGCTCATGGGAAATGCTCGTGAAAAAAATCAGGGGGTGGCTTGGGCCACGGACGTCGGTGCGCTGTAGCCGCCACCCAAGGCACGCAGCAACTGGGCTTGGACGTCCAGGGCGCGGGCTTGTAAATCGATGGCCTGGCGCTGGTGCGCCACTAGCGCGTTTTGTGCATTGATGACCGCGCTTTGGGCCAGCAGGCCGGCTTTGTGGCGCTGCTGGGCAATTTGCAGCAGGCTTTGGGCATTGACCTGGGCGGTTTGCTGCTCGCGTTGTTGTTGGGCGATAGAACGCAGGCTGATGAGCTGCTCATTGACCTCGCGCACCGCCTCAAATACCAGGCCGTTGTAGGCGGCAATGGCGCCATCCAGGTCAGCCGCTTTGCCGCGCAGTTGGGCGCGCAGACGGCCGCTGTCAAACACGGGCAATCGCAGCGCAGGGCCTGCGCCCCACTGCTCGCTGCCGCTGCGGGTGATGTTGCTCCAGCCCACGCTGTTCAGGCCCACAAAGCCGCCTATGCTGATGTTGGGATAAAACTGCGCTTTGGTCTGCGCCATGTCAGACGTCGCCGCCTCAATCCGCCAGCGTGCCGCCACGATGTCCGGGCGCCGGCCCAAAAGGTCTAGCGGCAGGCTTTCTTGCACCGGGGCCTTGCGCACTGCTTCAATGCGCGCCTCGGGCATCACCAGGGCCGAGGGGGCCACGGCGCATAGCGCGGCCAGGCTGTTGCGGGTCACGGCGATTTGCTCTTGCAGGGCCTCGATTTGCTGGCGAATCTCGGGCAAGGTGATCGGGCCTGAGAGAAATTCGAGCTGGCTGTCCAGGCCCGCGTCGCGCCGGGCCCGCCCGATAGCTTGGGCCTGCTCGCGTTGGGCCAAAAAGCTTTGCTGCAAAGCCTTTTGCGCTTGCAGGCGCAGCAACGCAAAGTAGATGCGCGTCACTTGCGTGGACAACAGCAAGCGCGCTTGCTGCAGCTCGGCGATGGCCGCCTGGTTTTGCCCGATGGCGGCGTCCAGCGCGGCGCGGTTCTTGCCGAAAAAGTCCCACTCATAGCCCAGGTTGAGTTGCAGATTGGCCGTCTCGTAGATACCCCCGGCCAAGGGCGGCGGGTACATGCCTTGGCTGCTAAAGCGCTGGCGGCTCAGATCCACTGCCGCGCTGGATTGCAAACCGTCGGCTGCGCCCAGTACTTCGGTGAGCGCCTGGGCGCGCGCTACGCGCGCAGCGGCCACTTGCAGGCTGGGGCTGCCTTGCAGCGCCTGTGTAACCAAGGCGTCCAGGCCCTTGTCGCCAAAGCTGCGCCACCACTGGCTGTCAAAGTCGCTGGCGCTCAGGGCCAGGGGCGCTGGCGCTTGCAAGCCCAGCGTGGCAGGCGCCAAAGCCGCGCCCTGGGGCCCAATGCCCGAGAAATCGGCGCAGGCGCCTAGCGTAAAAATGGCGGCCAGCGTCAGGGCCGCGCGGCTAGGCCGCATCGCTGCAGCCGGGGGAGGTAATCGGTGTGGGTTCATAAATTGGCTCGTTCGGGCCGGTGGCG
Organism: Comamonas sp. lk; assembly: GCA_945861345.1. GTDB lineage: Bacteria > Pseudomonadota > Gammaproteobacteria > Burkholderiales > Burkholderiaceae_C > Allorhodoferax. Next base: position 28,256 of record CAMATX010000012.1, on the reverse strand, counting down.
CCGTGAAGGGCGGCAGCGTTAGACAACATTTTTTGCAGCAGGGTTTTCAGGGTTTCAAATTCGGTGGCGCTGAGGCCTTGCAGGTGCGCATTGAGCACGCTGCTCAGCACGCCAGGCAGGGTTTGGGCGGCGCGTTGGCCGGTCTCTGTCAAGAGGATGTTGATGACCCGCCGGTCACTGGCCGAGCGGCTGCGCTGGCACAGACCTTTGGCCTCCAGGCGATCAAGCATGCGGGTCATGGCGCCGGCGTCCAATTGGCAGTGGCGCGCCAGTTCAGCAGCAGTCGAGGCAGTGCCCGAGGACAGCTTGAGCAGCGGCAGCCACTGGGCATTGGTCAGCGCCGAACCGGCCAATTCGGTCTCCACCGAGTGGGCCAGGCTCACCAATATACGGCGCATCAGATAGCCAATGCTCTCTTCGGGCAGGTAGGACTCTGCGCTGTAAAACACCGGCCTGTCCGCGTCACCGCTATCGCTCGATGCGGCCTCATCAGAGTCTGTATTCGGGTTTACCATGAGAAGATTGTAATGCTTGCATAGGCAATGATTGGCGTGGCATGGAAAAAATTATTCTCAGAATAGGCAGGGTGTCCGCCAATAGGGCGGTAGACAATGGCAGATGTTTGATGCATTTGAATAAACCGTTTTGGCCAATTTGACCCCCTCAGGCGCACCCGGCGCACGTGGTGCACCGCCCCACGGCCAGCGCCTGGTCGCTGGCCTGGCCCTTGCGGTGCTGGGTGCGGTGGCCTTTAGCGGCAAGGCCATCATCGTCAAGCTGGCCTACCGCTATGGCGTGGATGCCATCACATTGCTCATGCTGCGCATGCTGCTGGCGCTGCCTTTTTTCATGTTGATGGTCTGGTGGACGGGCCGCGCGCGCGGCGGCGTCAAGCCGCTGCCTTTGACGCGGGCCGACGCCTTGGGCGTGCTGTGGCTAGGCTTTTGCGGCTATTACTTGGCCAGTTTTTTGGATTTCGCGGGGCTGGCCTACATCAGCGCGTCTTTTGAGCGCCTGATTTTGTACCTCAACCCCACCATCGTTGTGATTTTGGGCGCCGTGCTCTACCGCCGCCCGATCCGGCGGGCGCAATGGCTGGGGCTGGCGATCAGTTATGCGGGAGTGGTCCTGGTGTTTGGCCACGAGGTGCAGCTTTCCGGCGAGGGCGTCTGGCTGGGCTCGGCTTTGGTGTTTGGCAGCGCGGTCAGCTATGCGCTTTATTTGTCTTACAGTGGCGAAATGGTGCGCCGCCTGGGCGCTTTGCGCTTGGTGGGCTGGGCCAGCTGTGTGGCCTGTGTGCTGTGCATAGGCCAGTTTTTACTTTTGCGACCTCTGGAAAGTTTGCAGATTCTGGCGCCGCAGGTCTGGTGGCTCTCGGTGCTCAATGCCACGGCCTGCACCGTGATTCCCGTGGTGCTGGTGATGCTGGCCATCGAGCGCCTGGGCTCGGGCTTGGCCTCGCAGGTGGGCATGGTCGGGCCGATGTCGACTTTGCTGATGTCGGCGTGGGTGCTCGGTGAGCCGCTCACTTACTGGGTGCTGGGTGGCACGGTGTTGGTGTTGGCAGGGGTTTTTGTGTGCAGCCGCAGTCCGGCTGCAGAACGGCAATTTTCACAAGAGGTAGACGATGGACTTGCAAATCAAAGGTAAATGGGCCCTGGTCTGCGGCGCAAGCCGGGGGCTGGGTTTGGGTTGCGCCGAGGCGCTGGTGCGCGAGGGCGTTCATGTGCTGATCGTCGCCCGGCGCGAGGCCGTGCTGGCCGAGGCGGCGCAAGCGCTGCGGGCGCTGGAAAGTGCACAAGTGCTTGCCTGCGCGGCCGATATCACCACCGAGGCCGGGCGCGCGCAGGTTTTTGCGCTGCGCAAAGACTTTGACATCGTGGTCACCAACGCCGGCGGGCCGCCGTCCGGTAACTTTCGCGATTGGGGCCGCGAGGACTGGATCCGCGCGGTCGAGGCCAATATGCTCACGCCCATCGAGTTGATCAAGGCGACGGTAGACGGCATGGCGGCGCGCGGCTTTGGGCGCATCATCAACATCACTTCGGGCGCGGTGAAGTCGCCCATCGAGGCGCTGGGCTTGTCCAACGGCGCGCGCAGCGGGCTGACCGGCTTTGTCGCCGGCCTGGCGCGCTCGGGCATTGCGGCCCAGGGCGTCACGGTCAACAACCTGCTGCCCGGTGCTTTTGACACGGACCGGCTGCAAAGCCTGTTTGCCACCACGGCCGGCAAAACCAGCCAGACGGTGGATGCGGTGGCGGCGCAAAGGCGCAAGTCGATTCCGGCGCAGCGATTTGGCCAGCCGCAGGAGTTTGGTGCCGCTTGCGCGTTTTTGTGCAGCCCTTTGGCGGGCTACATCACGGGTCAAAACATCTTGGTCGATGGCGGCGCCTTCGGCGGCACGTTTTAGGCTTTGGCTGTGCTTTGGCGTTGGGACGACAAAACAATGCCCGAGACGATCAGCACAAAGGCCAGTGCGTGAAACAGCTCGGGCGTTTCGCCCAGAAAAATCGTTGACAGCAGCGCCGCAAACAGGGGCGTCAGGTTCATGAAAAAGCCCGCCACCGTGGGCCCCACCAGCGCCACGCCGGCACCCCAGGCGCGGTAAGCCAGCAGCGCCGGCCCCAGCACGATAAAGGCCAAGGCCGCCGCCAGCGGCCAGCCCAGTACCAGACGCGGCGCAGCCAGGCCCCATTCCAGCGAAGCGCAGGCTAGCGCCCCAAGCAGGCCAAAAGCAATTTGCGCCAGCAAAAACGCCGCCCAATCGCTGCGCAGCGGCGCCGACTCGGGACTGGGGTGGGCCAGCATCCAGCTGTAGTAAGCCCAGCCGATCGAGGCGACCAGCATGTACACATCACCGGCCACCCATTGCACTCCAATCAACAAGTCCCACTGGCCCCGGCACAGCACCAGCACCACCCCGCCAATCGAAAGCACTGCGCCCAGTGTTTGCCGCGGGCTGATACCGGTACCAAAAAACAAGCGGCCGATCAGCAGCATCCACACCGGCGTGCTGGCGCCCACCAGGGTGACGTTCATGGCGGTGGAACTGGTCAGCGCCAGGTACTGCATGGCGTTGTAGCTGGCGATGCTGAGTGTGCCCAGCAGCAAAAAGCGGCGCCACTGCGCCCACAAGGGGCTGCCCCGGCGCAAGACCCAGGACGCCAGAGGCAAAAGCAGACAAAAGGCCAGCACCCAGCGCAGCAAATTGAGCGTCATGGGCGAAATCAGGCCCCCAATCATGCGACCGACCACCGCATTGCCCGACCACAGCAGGGGCGCCAGCGTCAGCAAAAGGACGGAGCGCAGCGAAAGCGAGGGGGGCAGGGCCATGGCCGCACTGTAACTTTGAAGTGTCTGCGCGGCGGGCGGCGGTGGCAAAGTCCCCTGGCCGGCGGCCGACTGCGTGCTGGGCCGATAATCGGTAGGTTTAATTCAACCCACCCGTTCGGAGCCTGTTTATGTCCTCACCTCTGTCCCGTTCTATCCAAATCGACCAACATGGCGGCCCCGAAGTCATGCGATTGGTGCACATCGCCGTGGGCGAACCCGGCCCGGGCGAAGTGCGCATCGCCCACCGTGCGGTCGGCCTGAACTACATCGACGTGTACCAGCGCAGCGGCCTGTACCCCATGAATTTGCCCGTCCAACTGGGCATGGAAGCCTCCGGCGTGATTGAAGCGGTGGGCGAGGGCGTCACCCACTTGAAGGTGGGCGACCGCGCCGCCTACGCCAGCCAGCCTCCCGGCGCCTATTGCGAGCGCCGCGTGTTGCCGGCCAAATGTGTGTGCAAACTGCCTGACGCCATCAGCTTTGAGACGGGCGCTGCCATGATGCTCAAGGGCCTCACGGTGCAGTATTTGCTCAAACGCACCTTGCCCCAGGGCGGCTTGCAAGCTGGCGACCATGTGCTCTTTCATGCTGCCGCCGGTGGCGTGGGCCTGATCGCTTGCCAATGGGCGCGCGAGATGGGCTTGCAGCTGATTGGCACGGCCGGTTCGGACGAAAAATGCGCACTGGCCAAAGCCAATGGTGCGGCGCACGTTATCAACTACGGTACAGAAGACTTTCTGGCACGCGTGAAGGACATCACGGGTGGCAAGGGTGTCAAAGTGGTCTACGACTCGGTGGGCAAAGACACCTGGGACAAGTCGCTCGATTGCCTCTCGCCCTTTGGCCTGATGGCCAGCTTTGGCAATGCCTCGGGCGCGGTCGCGCCTTTTGCGCCGGCCATGCTCGGCGGCAAGGGGTCGATTTATGTCACCCGCCAAACCCTGTTTAGCCATATTTCCAGCCGTGAAAGCACCCAGGCCATGGCTGACGACTTGTTCGGCGTGGTGGGCAGCGGCAAAGTACATATCGAGATCGGCCAACGCTACGCCCTGGAAGATGTGCAACAGGCGCACCGCGACCTGGAAGCGCGCAAGACCACCGGCTGCACCATCCTGACTCTGTGAGTCCGGGTCTGGGCATGCAGGGCGCCGCAGCCGATGCGCTGCCGCGCATGCTGCGCTGGGCCATTGCCCTAACGCTGCTGGTCAATGCGCTGGTGATGCTCACCCCCCTCATTAACGAGGGGGACTCGGTTCTTTATGCCGCGCTGGCGCAGCACATGGTGCAAAGCGGCGACTATTGGTCGCTGGTGCTCGAGGGCAAAGACTGGCTGGACAAGCCGCACTTTCCGTTTTGGCTGGGGGCGCTGTCCTTTAAGCTCTTGGGCATCAGCCCACTGACCTACGCGCTGCCGGGCTATGTTTTCCATGTGCTGGGTGCCTATTACACCTACCGCATTGCGCGCTTGTTTTATGGGCGGGGTACCGCGCTGCTGGCGCTGTTGGTGTTTGTGTCGACCTACCATGTCATGTACAGCACCACAGCGCTCAAAGCCGAGGCCTTTCTGACCGGTAGCATCACCGGTGCCTGTTACTACTGGCTGCGCTGGGACATGGCGCACACATGGCGCCACCTTTTGCTGGGCGCCGCATTGAGCGCCATGGCGGTGATGACCAAGGGCATCTTTACCCTGATCACCATCAGCAGCGGCTTGGTGTGCTTGTGGGCGTACCAGGGGCGCCTGGCCCAGCTGCTGCGCCTGCGCTGGCTCGCTGCGCTGGGTCTGACGCTCTTGTTTTTGGCCCCAGAAATTTACGCTTTGTACTGGCAGTTTGACAGCCACCCGGAGAAAGTTGTTTTTGGGCAGACAGGGGTTTCGGGCATCCGCTTTTTCTTGTGGGACAGTCAGTTTGGTCGCTTTTTTAATTCCGGGCCCATACGCAACGTCGAGGGCAATCCTTGGTATTTTGTGCACGTGTTTTTGTGGGCTTTTTTGCCCTGGGTGGCTGCGTTTGGCATGGCCCTGTTGCAAGGATTGCGCGGTTTTGGGCAGCGCAGCGCGCCGGAACGTGCGGCCTTTGTATATTTGTGCGCCAGCTTTTTTGTAACCTTTGCGCTTTTCAGCGCGACGGCGTTTCAGCTCGATTACTACACCGTCATCGTCTATCCGTTTGCTGCGATCGTGTGCGCGGATTTTTTGCACTCGCGTTTGCAGGCAGGTGTTAGCAAGCGCTTGCTAGCCGCCCAATGGCTCATGACGCTGGTCACGCTTGGTCTGGCCTGGGTGATTGGCCTGCAAGTGGGCAATACCTGGCTCACCACGTTTTTGGGTTTGGCCAGCCTTGCTTGGTTAGCCTACGGCTTGGCCATGCGCAAGTCGGGGCCGACCATGGCGCTGCTGGTGCATCCGGTGCTGGCGGTGAACCTGCTGTATCTGGTGCTCGAAGGTATGACGCTGATCGCCCACACCGGCCACGCGCTGTCGTACGGCGTACTGCCTGTTTTGGCCCGTGAGCCGCAGGTGCCGGTGTTGGTGTATGGCATGGACCCAACCGTCGCTTGGGACATTGGCCTGGCACGCCAGAGCGCCACCAGCCAGTCGGTGAGCAGTATGCAGGAATTGCCTGCCGCTGGCCAAAGCTATTTCTTGCTGGCCCGCACCGACGTGCTCCCGAGTTTGGCGCCTCACATCGGCAAGGCCACACCGGTCTTGCAAGGCCAGTGGGTGGATCACAAAACGGGAACCTTGCCGCGCCAAATCCGGCTGGCGGCCGGTAAGGAAGCGGGCGAGGCCTACACCTTGCTGCGCGTGCAAGCGCCGTAGCACTGCCAGGCCAGCGATTAGCGCGCGCGCCGCACCCGCAGCAGCTCGTCCAAAATCATGCAGATGGCGCCCAGGGTGATGGCGCTGTCGGCCACGTTAAACGCCGGGAAATGCAGTCCTGCGGCATGGAAGTCCAAAAAGTCCACCACATAGCCATAGGCCATGCGGTCTATGACATTGCCCAAAGCGCCGCCCAACACGCAGCTGATGGCAAAGCAAAACAAAGTTTGCCCGGCGTGCTGTGTCAGCAGCCAAACAATAAAGCCCGCTGCGCCCAAGCCCAACGCCGTAAAAAACCAGCGCTGCCAGCCCGAGGCGTCCGCCAAAAAAGAAAACGCGGCGCCGCTGTTGTGTGCGCGCACCAGGTTAAAAAAACTGGTGACCGGCTCGCTGGCGCCCAGCTGCATGCTGCCGATGATGAGCAGCTTGCTGAACTGGTCGGCCAGAATGATGATCAGCGCAATCGCCAGCCAGTGCACCATGCGCATGCCGCCACTGCCCCCGCGTGCCATCAGGCGACCTGCCGGGACTCGCCCGCGCCGAACAAGTTGCTCACGCAGCGTCCGCACACGGTGGGGTGTGCCGGGTCGCTGCCCACACCCAGGCCGGGCTCTTCGACATAGTGCCAGCAGCGCTCGCATTTGGCCGCTGTCGCCACGCGGCTGCTGACCGCCAGTTGCTCAGCCTCCAGTAGGCCCACGGTGGAGGTAATTAGCGCGTATTTCAGGTCGGCGCCCAGGCTGCGCAGCAGCGCCAGGTCGGCGGTCGGTGCGCTGATTTGCACGGCGGCCTGCAAGGAGGCGCCCACTTGGCCAGCGGCGCGCAGCACTTCGATGTCTTTGTTCACCGCCTCGCGGATCTCCCGCACCCGCGCCCACTTGGTATTGAGCGCCTCGTCGGGCTGGGCCAGCGCGGCGTACTGCGCCAAAAAGATGGAGTCGTGCAGGGGCTGGGCAATTTTTCCCTGTGCCACCAGCGTAGCCCAGGCCTCTTCGGCGGTAAAGCTCAAGAAGGGCGCCATCCAGCGCAGCATGGCCTGGGTGATCTGCCACAGCGCGGTTTGCGCGCTGCGCCGCGCATGCGAGTTGGCCGCAGTCGTGTAGAGCCGGTCTTTGAGAATGTCCAGGTAAAACGCGCCTAAGTCTTCCGAGCAGTACACCTGCAGCTTGCTCACGACCGGGTGGAACTCATAGCGACCAAAGTGCCCGCCTTCAAATACTTTGCGCTCTGCATTCCAGGTGCCCACGATATCGGCTTGCAATTGCGCGGCGCGGCTCAGGGCATAACGGTCAACTTCGAGCATGTCGGCGCTGGCGACGCCGTCTTTGGCAGGGTCAAAGTCGCTGACGTTGGCGAGCAAAAACTTCAAGGTATTGCGCACCCGGCGGTAGGTGTCGACCACGCGGGCCAGAATTTTGTCGTCGATGTTCAGGTCGCCCGAATAGTCGGTCGAGGCCACCCACAGGCGGATGATCTCAGCGCCCATTTTTTGCGTGACTTCCTGCGGCGCCACCGTGTTGCCCAGGCTCTTGCTCATTTTGCGGCCTTGGCCGTCGGTGGCAAAGCCGTGCGTTAACAGGCCCCGGTAGGGCGCGCGGTCGTAGAGCGCGCAACCCAGCAGGAGCGAGCTGTGGAACCAGCCGCGGTGCTGGTCGTGGCCTTCCAGGTACAGATCGGCCTCGGGGCCGTGGTCATGAAAAGGCGCGCGGTCGTAAGCGTCTTTGTGGCTGCCGCGCAGCACATGCTCGAAGGTGGAGCCCGAGTCGAACCAGACTTCCAAAATATCGGTGCTCTTGGTGTACTGGTCCGGCTGATCGCCAGGCTGGTTCAGGATGTCTTGCACGCTGGCGCGGCTCCAGGCCTCGATGCCGCCATGCTCCACCATGTCGGCGGCGGTGTCCAAAATGGCCATGGTGCGCGGGTGCAGCTCGCCACTGTCTTTGTGCAAAAAGAAGGGCACCGGCACGCCCCAGCTGCGCTGGCGCGAGATGCACCAGTCCGGCCGGTTGGCAATCATGTCGCGCAAACGGGTTTTGCCATTCTCGGGATAAAACTTGGTTTGCTCAATCGCATCGAGCGCCAACTGACGCAGCGTTTTGGGTGCTTTGTCTTTGGTGAAAACGCCCACGCCTTCGTCCATGCGCACAAACCACTGGGCGGCGGCGCGGTAAATGACCGGCGTTTTGTGCCGCCAGCAATGCGGGTAGCTGTGCGTGATGGGCGTGGTGGCCATCAGGCGACCGGCGTTTTTCAAGGCTTCGAGAATCTCTGGCACCGCTTTCCAGATGTGCTGGCCGCCAAAGAGCGGGAAGTCGGCGGCATAGGCGCCGTTGCCTTGCACGGGGTTCAGGATGTCGTCGTAGGCCAGGCCCTGCGCCACGCAGGAGTTGAAGTCCTCCACCCCGTAGGCGGGCGAGGAATGCACGATGCCGGTGCCATCGTCCGCAGTGGCGTAGTCGGCCAGGTAGACCGGCGCGGTGCGGGCAAAGCCGGCGTCCACATGCGCTAGCGGATGGTGGAAATGAATATGGTCCAGGGCTTTGCCGGCGGTGGTCGCCATCACGCTGCCTTGCAGCTGCCAGCGCTCCAGGCATTTTTCGACCAAGGACTGCGCGCACACCATCAAGCCGCGTGGCGTGTCGACCAGGGCGTAGACCAGTTCGGGGTTGAGGTTGAGCGCCTGGTTGGCCGGAATCGTCCACGCCGTGGTGGTCCAGATCACCGCAAATGCGTCTTTCTCCAGCGCGGGCAAGCCAAACGCGGTGGCCAGCTTGGCCGGCTCAGCGCACAAAAAGGCGACATCCAAGGTATCGCTTTTCTTGTCCGCATACTCAATTTCAAATTCGGCCAGCGAGGAGCCGCAGTCAAAACACCAGTACACCGGCTTTAAGCCCCGGTACACAAAACCGCGTTCGATCACGCGTTTGAAGGCGCGGATTTCACCGGCCTCGTTGGCCGGGTCCATGGTGCGGTAAGGCCGCTCCCAGTCGCCCAGCACGCCTAAGCGTTGGAAGTCTTCGCGCTGCTGGTCGATTTGCTCGGTGGCAAAGGCGCGGCTTTTGGCCTGCATGTCGTCACGGCTGAGTTTGCGTCCGTGCAGTTTTTCGATGGCGTTTTCGATGGGCAGGCCGTGGCAGTCCCAGCCGGGGATGTATTGGGCATCAAAGCCGGCCAATTGGCGGCTTTTAACAATCATGTCTTTGAGGACTTTGTTGAGCGCATGGCCTATGTGCAGCTTGCCGTTGGCATAGGGCGGGCCGTCGTGCAGCACAAACAGCGGTGCGCCTTGGCGGGCCACGCGCAGGCGTTTGTACAGGCCTTGGTCGGTCCAGGCCTGGGCCCAGGCCGGCTCGCGCTTGGGCAAATCGCCACGCATGGGGAAGGGCGTGTCGGGCAGGTTCAGGGTGCTGCGGTAGTCAACGGATTCGGTCATACAAGTCTCGGGTCGGGGCCGCTAGGGGCTGATGGGGGGGCAGGCGCATCAACAGCGCCGAAGGGCAAGGGGCGCGGGGCAAGGTGCGCCAGCGAGCCCCGTCAAATTCGGGCAGTCAGCCAGGCCCGGGCCTCGTCGCAGTCGGCTTGTATGCCTTCGCGCAAGGCGTCCAGGCCGTCGTATTTGCGCTCGTCGTGTAGTTTGTGCAGCAGTTCCACGCCGACGATTTTACCGTAGCCCCCTTCCTCGCCCAGGCTGGCGGGCCAGTCCAGGCAATGGGTTTCGAGCAGCACGCGCCCGCCGTTGACGTCGTTGGCGTCCAGCGAGGGCCGCACGCCCAGGTTGGCCACGCCGGCCACCGGCTGGGGTGCCAGGCCGTGGACCAGCACCACAAAAATGCCGCTGGCCGCCGGGTGCCAGCGCGGAAAGCGCAGGTTCAGCGTGCGAAAGCCCAGGCTGCGGCCCAGCTTGCGCCCGTGCACCGTGTGTCCCGAAATGCGGTAAGGCCGCCCCAGGAGCCGCGCCGCTTGTGCCATATCGCCGGCCGCCAGCGCGGCGCGCACCGCCGAGCTGGAGACGCGCAGGCCGTGCACTTCGTAGCTGTTCATGCGGGCGACGTCAAAACCCAGCTGCTCGCCGGCGGCGTCCAGCATGGCGTAGTCGCCAGCGCGCTGGGCGCCAAAGCGAAAGTCGTCGCCCACCAGCACATAGCGCGCGCCCAGCCCGCCGACCAGCACCTTGGCGATGAAATCTTGCGGGCTCTGGCTGGCCAGGGCGGCGTTAAAGGGCAGCACCACGGTTTGGTCCACGCCGCACTGGGCCAGCTCCTGCAATTTGTCGCGCAAAGTGCCTACGCGCTTGGGCGCGAGGTCGGGGCGTTTGTGCTGCAGTGCAAAAAAATCGCGCGGATGGGGCTCGAAAGTCATCACGCAGCTGGGCACGCCGCGCTGCTGCGCCTCGCTGCGCAAGAGGGCGAGCATGGCCTGGTGGCCGCGGTGCACGCCGTCAAAGTTGCCGATGGTCAGGGCGCAGGCGCTTGCCAGTCCTGGGTGTTGGTAGCCGCGAAATAACTGCATGAAGGCGATCTGTTGGGGGTGGCGGCCCGGGGGCGCAGCGTCACCGAATGAGGGTATATTGTGACGCAGCCCCTCACAACGGCCCGCTAGCAGCGGCTCGGGCGGGCGTGTTCCGTGGTTTTGCCGGTGTCTTTTTGGATCGGGAGGAGTTGCGTGAAAGTACTGAAGTTGTCAGCCCAAGGACTGCCCCAGTCCTGGATTTCTCTGGAGCAGGCGGTGGTGCACTATGCCGCCGGCGAGGTGCGCTGGGAGTCTGGCGGCGAGGTGGCCGTGTTTCGCGGCGGGCACAACGCGGTGACGGGGCTGCAGTCGGTTATCCGCGTCAACAGCATCATTGGCACCCGGGGCGTGCCCAAGATCAACCCCTTTAACTTGCGCCCGGGCCTGACGAACAGCAAGCTTTTCATCCGCGACCGCAATGTCTGCGCGTACTGCGGCGGGCGCTTTCACGAAACCGATTTGACGCGCGAGCACATCATCCCCTTTGCGCAGCAGGGCGTGGACCAATGGATGAATGTGGTCACCGCCTGTCGCCCCTGCAACCACCGCAAAAGCCACCGCACCCCCGAGCAAGCCAACATGCCTTTGCTCTACGCCCCCTACGTGCCCAGCCTGTGGGAAGACTTCATTTTGCGCAACCGGCGCATCCTGGCCGACCAGATGGAGTTCTTGATGTCCCACGTGCCGCGCTCATCGCGCCTGCTGATGTAGTTTTTTGGCGGCAAGCGCCTCGCGGTGCTTGGCAAGGTGCGCGCCATTGCGTATCGTCAGCCCTACAGCCCGAAACAGGGCGTGCCAGGGAGGGCGTATGAAAAATATCAATCATTTGGCCGGATTTAACGGGCAGGGCACCTCGCGCCGCCATATGCTGGTGTCGGCACTGTATGGCTTGGCGGGCCTGACGCCTGGCCTGCTCAAGGCGGGTGAAAGTTCGGTCGGGCAGGGCCTTTGGGTTAAACGGGCAGCCTTGGCCGAATTGGCCACCCCCTGGGCGAGCCATTGGGACCCGACTCCCTTTGCCTTGTCCGAAAAACTCGATGGCGTGCGCGCGATCTGGGATGGGGGCACCCTGCGCTACCGCAGCGGGCGGACCATCGCCGCTCCGCGCTGGTTTACCCAGGTGCTGCCGGCGCATCGCCTGGACGGCGAACTCTGGTTGGGCCGGGGCAGCTTTGACCGGCTCTCTGCGACGGTGCGCACCGAACCCGCTCCTGACGAGGCCTGGCGCGCGGTGCGCTACATGGTGTTTGACGCGCCCGATCCGGCGCTCCCTTTTCGCCAGCGCTACGAAAAATTGCAGCACTTGGTCGCGCAGACCCAGGCTTCGTGGATTATTGCGGCGCAGCAATTAGAAGTGGCCGGGCCAGCAGAACTACAGACCTACTATCAGCGCTGGGTGGCCGACGGAGCCGAAGGGGCGGTGCTGCACCGCTGGGACGCGCTGTGGCAGCCCGGTCGCAGTGACGCAGTGCGCAAGCTCAAGCCGGTCGATGATGAGGAAGCGCTTTTGATCGGCTACGTCCCGGGTAAAGGCAAGTACGAAGGACAGACCGGCGCCTTGCTGCTGGAACTGCCCGATGGCCGCCGCTTTGCGCTGGGTACCGGCTTGCGCGATGTGGAACGTGCCAACCCGCCGGTATTGGGAAGCCAAATCTCCTACTCCTACCGAGGCCGCACGCCTCAGGGTTTACCCCGATTCGCCAGCTTTTTGCGGGTGCGGGCGGCTGAGTAAATCCTCTACCAGCCCATCCCAATAGCTCTGTGTCACACACTCCCGGCTTCCCGGGGAGTTCGGTCGCGCGCGCCTTCAATGTGCCCTTGGTCAATGTTGCGAAATACGCACAATTAACAAATTTAGGTGAATTAAATGTGAAATTTGAAAAATAGATGTAAAGTAAAAAGGCTTTTTATCTAAATAGTCTTTAGGAGTTCGTTGGATATGAAAAAAATAGCTTCGCCCGTGTCCGGGCGCCGTTCTTCATTGTTTGTGCGCACCTCGTTGTCTCTGGCGGTTGGAGTGCTTATCTCCTCAACCGCTTTGGCGCAGTCTTCCGAAGGTTCGATTTATGGTGAAGCCAAAGCAGGTGCTTCGGTCACGGTGACCGACCTGAACAATGGTTCATCGCGAACCATCAAGGCCGATGGCGCTGGCGCATTTACGCTGCCCAAATTGAGCCCTGGACGCTATCGCGTCGAATCGGGCGGTGTGAAGCAAGAAGTCTCGGTGGCCATCGGATCAGGTTCGCGCGTGTCCTTGACCAATGCGCTGGCAGAAGTCTCCGTCACCGGAGCGCGTGTTCGCCCGCCCATTGATTTCAACAGCGTGGAATCGAATACCGTATTTACTTCTGAGCAACTCCAAGTGTTGCCAGTTGCGCGCAGCGTCAATGCCGTGGCGCTCTTGGCCCCCGGAGCCGTCCAGGGTGACGATGGCCTAGGCGCTGGCAAGATCCCTTCATTTGGTGGCGCATCGGTTGCGGAGAACGGTTACTACATCAATGGTTTTGATGTAACGAACATTCGCAATTTCTTGTCGTACGCAGATTTGCCCTACGACTCGATTTCCCAGCAACAAATCAAGACCGGCGGCTACGGCGCTGAATATGGCCGCTCGCTTGGCGGTGTGATTAGCTTGTCTACAAAGCAGGGTACGAATGAGTGGCACGGTGGCGCATCCTGGTATTGGACCCCGGCATCGCTGCGCGCGACCCGCCCCAACGTCAAGGACAATGAGCCCGAAGCAGCAGGTAAAGGTTACTTTCTGTTTCAAGAAGCGAACAAAGCGGACTCATTTAGCAGCAGCTTTTACTTAGGCGGCCCATTGATCAAGGATAAATTATTTATCTTTGGAATATTGGAAACCCCGTCCTCGTCGAGGGATGTGTATGGCGAAAACCAAAGTTCACGGTATGCCTTCAGCACGCCTAATGGCTTGGTCAAAGTCGACTTTGTGCCCTCGGATCAGCACCGTTTTGAGTTGACTGCAATCAACAACAAGACCACGACCGGCATCTCCGATTACACCAACGCGACTGCCTACAGCACCAACCATGACGGTGTCGCACGGTCCAGCACGCAAACTTCGGGTGGCAATGTCACGATTGGTAAGTACACCGGTTACCTGACCGATGACTTCACCATTTCCGCCTTGGTAGGCCAAGTGAATTACCAACAGCCCAAGATTTCTGGCGCGCGCACGGCGGGTTCCAGTTGCCCGACGGTCTATGTGTTGCCGGGAACGACCTACGCTGGATGCTGGTCTGAGCCCTTCCCAGGTACGCCTGGACGCGACCCGAACGCGCCACCTACCGACTACGACACACGCAATGCCTTCCGTCTTGATCTGGACTACAACCTGGGTAACCATGCCATTCGTGCGGGTATCGACAATCAAAAGTTCGAATCTGCTGAAGCAGGCGGCTCCAGCTTTAGCGGTGGCCAGTACTTCCGTGACTTCCAGGCGGGCGCTGCCGGTGCCTCCGTTGCCGGTGTTCTGGTTCCAGGTGGAACCGTATACACACGCTTACGCGAGCGCAGTGCCACCAGCGGTGTGTACAAAGTGGACAACAGCGCGTTTTACATTGAAGACAGCTGGAAGGTTGCCAAAAACCTGCTGGTTTACGGTGGTTTGCGCTCCGAGTCGTTCAACAACATGAATGGTGCGGGCGAAAGCTTCGTCAAGAAAGACGGCCTCTTGGCGCCGCGTTTTGGCTTCTCCTGGGATCCAAGCAGCGATGCAGATATGAGGATTTACGGTAATGCGGGACGTTATTACATCCCTGTTGCCTCCAATACCAACATCCGCGCAACGCGTTCGGAGAGCTACACAGAGGGTTATTACACCTTCACCGGCCGTGATGCGGTGACTGGCAAGCCCCTGAACCTCAAGCAAATCGGTAGCACGAGCATCATTAGCGATGGAAGCTTGGCCCTGCCAGCAACCATTGCCGATACCAACTTGACGCCCATGTCGCAGGACGAGTACATCATCGGCTTCCAGAAGTCTTTGGCCAAAGGTTTGACCGGTGGCGTGAAATACACCTCGCGGACAATCAACAACGGTATGGACGACTGGTGCGATCCGCCTTCCGTGGGAACATGGATGAAGGCCAACGGCTACCCCAACTTTGACTACCACACCATGGCTGGTTGCCAGTTGATCAACCCCGGACGTGACGTCACGCTGATGATGGATGCCAATAACGATGGCAAGCTCAAGGCCGTCACCGTCCCTGCGTCCGCTACAGGCATTGCGCAGTACACGCGTAAATACGACGCCTTGGAGTTGTCGCTGGAGAAGCAGTTCGATGGCAAGTGGGGTGGTTCTGCCTCCTACACCTACTCGCGTAGCGTGGGCACGGCTGAAGGCTATGTGAACTCGACTATCAACCAAGAAGACGCCGGCGTGAGCCAAGACTTTGACTTTGGTAAGTTCGCTGACGGCGCCAATGGCCCCTTGCCCAACGACCGCACCCATGCGATCAAAGTGTTCGGAACCATGGCCCTTAATGAGAACTTCCGTATTGGTGCAAATTTGAACGCCACATCGGGACGTCCAAAGAGCCGTATCGGTTTTGTACCAAGCACGACCCCCGGCGATGCGCCTCTGTACACCTCTGCATCGACCTATTACTACCTCAATCCCCAAGGCGTGACTGTTTTGGGTGAGCGTGGTAACGATGGCCGTACACCGTGGACCACGCAGTTGGATTTGCAACTTGCCTATACGGAAAAAATGGGACCCAACACCATGACCTTCCAGGTTGACGTGTTTAACGTGTTTGACGCGGCACAAGTCACTGAGACTTCTGAAATCAACGACTACAGCCGTGGTACGACCACGGTAGGCCAGCCTGGCCGTTTGAGCCTGAACTTCGGCAACCCGACGTCGTTCCAGCCAGCGCGCTCGGTTCGCTTGTCGATGCGCTACGAGTTCTAAGCCAATCTGCTGAAAACGGCAAAAGGACCGCCTCGGCGGTCCTTTTGCTTGGTGAGTTCAGAAGCCATGAATCACAAGAATCTATACGGTAATTCAATAACGTGAAAACTCGGCTAACGAAGGTCTATCCCTTGTGGGCGGCGCTATGCCTGCTGCTTAGTGCCTGCAACCCCGTTCTCAACTCCCCCCACCCGCTGGGCTCCGAGCGCGAAAACACCATGTTTTTCCCGGTGCTCTACCACTCGCCCAAATTCCTGGACCCGGCTAGCTCTTACTCCAACGAAGAGACGCCCTTCACCTACCAGGCCTATGAGCCGCTCTACGCCTACCACTACCTCAAGCGCCCTTATGAATTGATCGGACGCACCGCCCAGGAGGTAGTCGCACCCCAATACGTCGATAAAGATGGCAAGGCCTTGCCTGACGCGGCCCCGCCGCAGCAAATTGCCGAGTCGGTCTACGAGATCCATATCAAGCCGGGCATATTGTTCGCCCCGCATCCCGCCTTTGCCAAGGATGCGCAAGGCAGCTATGTGTACCACGCGCTCACTGCCAAAGACTTGCAAGGAAAACACGGGGTTCCCGATTTTCCGCAAACCGGCACCCGTGAGCTGACGGCGGATGACTATGTGTACGCCATCCGCCGCCTGGCCACGCCCCGGGTAATTTCGCCCTCGTATTCCACGCTGGCTGAATACATTGTGGGCTTTAAGGAATACGGCGCTCGCATTGCCAAGGTGGATAAAGAACTGCGCCGCAATCTGCCGCCCACGCAGCGCGATTTGCCGCACCTGGACTTTCGCCAGCACGCGTTCGAAGGTGTGAGCGCTCCAGACAAATACACCTTGCGCATCCGCGTGCTGGGCAAATACCCGCAGTTCAAATACTGGCTGGCCATGACCTTTTTTGCCCCCATCCCCTGGGAGGCCGAGGCTTTTTATGCCCAGCAGGGCATGTCCGAGCACAATCTTTCGCTCAACTTTTGGCCCGCCGGCACCGGGCCTTACATGCTCACGGAGTACGCCACCAACCGGCGCCACACCATGCTGCGCAATCCCAACTACCGGGGCGAGCCGTATCCGTGCGAGGGCGCGCCTGGCGACAAAGAAAAAGGCCTGCTAGACGATTGCGGCAAGACCACGCCCTTTGTAGACAAATTGGTTTTTGAGATTGAGAAGGAATCGGTCCCTTTGCACTCCAAGTTCAAGCAGGGCTTTTACGATTCGCCCGCCGTCGAGCGCTTGGACTATGGCACCCAGTACCTCACGGCCATGGCCGACGACCCCAAAAAAGAAAAAGAGTACCGCGAAAAAGGCTTTCGCCTGCCCACCACGGTTGAGCCCAATAACTGGTACATCGCCTTCAACTGGATGGATCCTGTGATCGGCCAGGGCAAAACCCCCGATCAAGCCGAGCGCAACCGCAAGTTGCGCCAGGCCATGTCCATCGCCATTGATTGGGAGGAGTACGTGTCCATCTTCATGGACATGCAAGGCGTTGCCGCGCAAGGCCCTTTGCCGCCGTCGCTATTTGGCTACCGCTTAGACGGGCCCAGCGCTTTTAACGCGGTGGTCTACCGCAAGCAGCCCGACGGCAAAGTCGTGCGGCGCAGCATTGAGGAGGCCAAAGAACTGCTGGCCCAAGCCGGCTACCCCGGCGGGCGCGATGCCAAAACCGGTCAGCCATTGGTGCTGAACTTTGACTACCAATTGGTCGCCACCGGTAGCGCCAAGGCCGAGCTTGATTGGTATGCCCGCCAATTTGCCAAGCTAGGAATCCAAATGGAAGTGCGCGCCACCGACTACAACCGTTTTCGCGACAAGCTCAAAAAGGGTGGGGTGCAGATATTCTTTTCCGGCTGGCTGGCTGACTACCCGGATGCGGAAAACTTTTTCTTTCTGCTCTACGGACCCAACGCCACGGCCATTACTGACGGCAATGGCGAGAACAACGCCAACTACCAAAATCCCCAATTTGACGCTGCCTTTGAGCGCATGAAGCTGCTCGACGATGGCCCAGAAAAGCAGGCGCTGATCGACAAAATGATTGAAATCACCCAGCGCGATGCCGTCTGGAGTTTTGGTTACTTTCCCACCTCGGCCGCCGCTTACCACCAGTGGGTATTTAATGGCAAGCCCACGCAGATAACGCGCAACCACATCAGTTATTTGCGTTTGGATGCGCCCTTGCGGGCCAGCAAGATGGCGGCATGGAATGTGCCGGTCTGGTGGCCGCTGCCGCTCCTGCTGCTCGTGGTGGCCGCACTGATTGCCCCGGCCGTTTGGCTGTGGCGGCGTCGCGACCGCGAGACGGCGGCGCGCACTTTGGCTTCGGTGGAGTAAGCGCATGTTCAATTACATTTTGCGCCGGCTGCTCTATGGCGTGCTGGTTTTGGTGGGCGTGAATTTGCTCACCTTTGTGCTGTTTTTTGCGGTCAACACGCCTGACGATATGGCGCGCATGAACATCGGCGGCAAACGCGTCAGCGCCGACGCCATCGAGAAGTGGAAAGTCGAGCGCGGCTACGACAAACCCTTGCTCTGGAACGAGAAGGCCCAAGGCTCCGAAAAGCTCACTCAAACGCTGTTCTACCAACGCTCTTTGCCCTTGTTTGTGCTGGATTTCGGCGCCACCGACACCGGGCGTGATATTGCCTACGAGCTGAGCCAACGCGCCGGACCTTCTCTGGCCGTGGCGGTGCCGACCTTTTTGCTCGGTGTGTTTGCGGTGGTGGTGTTCTCGCTGGTGCTGGTGTTTTTCCGGGCTACTTATCTGGAGTTGTGGGGCGTCGGTTTTTGTGTGTTTTTGCTGTCCATCTCGGGGCTTTTTTACATCATCGCCGGGCAGTTTTTGTTTTCCAAAATGCTCAAACTGGTGCCGATTTCGGGTTTTTCGGACGGGGGCGACTTTGTAGTTTTCCTGGTATTGCCCGTATTCATTGGCATTGTGTCGCGCCTTGGGGGCGAGGCCTTGTTTTACCGCACCATGTTTTTAGAGGAAATTGGCAAAGACTATGTGCGCACCGCCCGCTCCAAGGGTTTAACTGAAACCATGGTGCTGTTTCGCCACGTGCTGGGCAATGCGCTGCTGCCGATTCTGACCAGCACCGTGGCCGTGCTGCCGCTGCTGTTTTTGGGCGCTTTGATCATGGAGTCCTTTTTCGGTATTCCGGGCCTTGGCAGCTTCACCATTGATGCCATCGCCGGGCAAGATTTTGCGGGCGTACGGGCCATGGTGTTCTTGGGCTCCTTGCTCTACATCCTGGGTCTGGTGCTCACCGATATCTCTTACACGCTGGCCGACCCGCGTGTGCGTTTGGGCTAAAGGACGCACGCCATGCCTAAATTTGTATTTCTGGCGACTGATCTGGCTTTGTACTTGCAGTTGCTGGTGCTCGCACTCTATGTTGCGCACGCCCTGCGCACGCCCTTGCTACGCCAGACCTGGCGCTATGTGCAGCGCGATGCCACCGCCATGGCGTGCAGCGTTATCTTGGGGCTGTTCATGTTGGTAGCGGTCCTTGACTCCGTGCACTTTAGGCCGGTACTTCCCAACGCGCCCGACGCACCAGCGGGCACTGCGCCCGCCTATTCCATGCAAACGCTCTCTGTGCTGGACGCAGTGCTCAGCGGCCCACGCGAAGCGCGCGAGAAGACTTATTCGCAGCCCTTGGCGACCCACCAATTTGCCAAGGAGTCCTTGCAGCGCGACGGCGTCACGGTGCGCGACTACCCGCGACTCAAATTTGGCGGCAGCCACCTGCAAGACCCGCCAAACCAATGGGCCAGCGACGTGCTTTCGCGCTCAGTGCGCGGCTTAGCTAGTGGGGCATTGGTGGCGCTGCTTGCGGCGGCTGCGCTGGCGCAAGCGCTGGCACGGCGCCACACATTGACTTTGGGACAGGCCGCGTCGGCGGCTTGGCATGGTCAGCTTGGCGTGCCGTGGCGTGCCATCGCGCTGACGGTGACCGCACTGATGCTTATCAGCGCCTGGGTGGCCGCCTTGTGGCCCTACTACCATGTCCTGGGTACCGACCAAACCGGCAACGATGTGCTCTTTATGTGCCTCAAGTCCATACGTACCGCCGTGGTGATTGGCTCGCTGGCCACGATTGCCACCATTCCGCTGGCGCTGGTGTTTGGCATATTGGCAGGTTACTTCAAGGGCTGGGTGGACGATGCCATTCAGTATTTTTATACCGTGCTCTCGTCTATCCCTTCGGTGCTGCTGATTTCAGCTTTTGTGCTGATGATTCAGGTCTTTATTGACAAAAATCCGCAGCTTTTTGAGACCGGCCTAGAGCGCGCCGACATCCGCTTGTTCCTGCTGGCCATGATTTTGGGCATCACCGGCTGGGCCCAGTTGGCGCGCTTGCTACGCGCCGAGACGCTCAAGCTCAGCGAGCTGGACTATGTGCAGGCCGCGCGTGCCTTTGGAGTCTCGGACTCCGGCATCATGCGCAGGCATATCTTGCCCAACTTGACGCATATCGTGGTCATCGTGGCGGTGCTCGATTTTTCGGGCTTGGTGCTCTACGAGGCAGTGCTGTCCTATGTGGGCGTGGGCGTGGACCCCAACACCAACAGCTTTGGCACCATGATCAACACGGCGCGCAACGAAATGTCGCGCGACCCTTTGGTTTGGTGGAACCTGTTTTCCGCCTTTGGTTTTATGGTCGTGCTGGTCTTGTCCATGACCTTGTTTGCCGGAGCGGTGCGCGAGGCTTTTGATCCGCGTGCGCGCGCCTTTCGGGTGCGCAGCAGCACCCAAAGCGTAGCGACCGCCAAGGAGGCTGCATGATCGCCATTGAACAACTGAGCACCGAGCTGGCCTCGGACAGTGGCATGGTGCGCGCAGTGGACGCCTTGTCGCTCACTATTGAAAGCGGGCAAACTTTTGCCCTGGTCGGTGAATCGGGCTGCGGCAAGTCCATGACGGCCCTGTCTTTGCTGCGTTTGTTGCCGGACAGCGGCCGCGTCACCGCTGGCACCGTGACCCTGGACGGTACCGAGCTCATGGGCCTGCCCGAGCGCAGCATGCGCAATATCCGTGGTCGGCGCATCAGCATCATCTTTCAGGAGCCGGCCACCAGCCTGAACCCGGTGATGACGGTGGGCCAGCAAATTGTCGAAGTCATTGAGCGCCACACCGCGCTCTCGGGCGCCGCCGCCAAAGCCAAAGCCGTGCAGTGGCTTGAGCGCGTGGGTATTGCCGATGCGGCGCGGCGCATTGACAGCTACCCCTTTCAGATGTCGGGCGGGCAAAAGCAGCGCGTCATGGTGGCCATTGCGCTGGCCGCCGAGCCCGATGTGGTGATCGCTGACGAGCCTACTACCGCGCTGGATGTGACCATCCAGGCGCAGATTTTGGATCTGCTGCGCGCCCTGCAAAAGTCCCAAAAGATGGCCATGCTGCTGATCACCCACGACCTGGCGGTGGTGGCTCAGATGGCGCACCGCGTGGCGCTCATGTACGCCGGCCAAATTGTCGAGGTGGCCAGTGCGCCAGCGTTTTTTGCCAAGCCCCGCCATCCCTACGCCGTCAATTTGCTCGACGCCTTGCCCGATGCCCAGCAGCGCGGCAAGCGCCTGGCCGCCATCGCCGGAACCGTGCCGCCGCTCCACCAGGTCTTTGCCGGCTGCCGCTTTGCCGACCGCTGCACCGACGCCAGCGCCCAGTGCCTGAGCGCGCCGCCCGCTTTGGTGGCCGTCCAAGCGGACCACGCAGTGCGCTGCGTGCTGTACCAGGCGGGCCAAGACCAGTCCTTGGCCACACGCAACGCAGTTTCGAGCCCCGGCGTGGTCCGTGCGCCGCTAGCACCCTCAACCGGCGTGCCCTTGCTTCAAGTGCAGGACTACCGCGTCTGGTTCCCCATCCGCAAGGGCTTGCTGCAACGCACGGTCGGCCATGTCAAAGCGGTAGACGGTGTGAGCTTTAGCTTGCACAGTGGGCGCACCCTGGCGCTGGTGGGGGAGTCCGGCAGCGGCAAGACCACCGTGGGCAAGGGCTTGCTCCAACTCTTGCGCGGCAGCGCCGAGGTCAGCGGCAGCGCGCTGCTCGACGGCCAGGCGCTGCAGGGCCTGCAGGGCGAGGGCCTGCGCCAAGCGCGCCGCGCCGTGCAGATTATTTTCCAAGACCCGTTTGCCTCGCTCAATCCGCGGATGCGCGTCAACGAGATACTGGAGGAGGGCGTAGCTTCCTTGCACCCGGAGATCGATGCCCGCACCCGCAGCGCCCGGGTCGCCGATTTGCTCGAAAAAGTGGGTTTGCCCCAAGCCGCCATCACGCGCTATCCGCACGAGTTCTCGGGCGGTCAGCGTCAGCGCCTGGCCATTGCCCGCGCATTGGCGGTGCAACCCCGGCTGATCGTGGCCGACGAGCCGACTTCGGCGCTAGACGTTTCGGTGCAGGCGCAAATCCTTAACTTACTCAATGATTTGCAGCAAGAATTGGGCGTGGCCTACTTGTTTATCACGCACAATTTTGGCGTGGTCGAGTACCTGGCGCACGATATTGCTGTCATGAAAAACGGGCACTTGGTCGAGTACGCAAGCGCCGAGAAGGTGCTGGGTCAACCGCAACATGCCTACACCCAGGAACTGCTGCGCGCCGTTCCCAGGTTGGCCCGCCCGGCTTAAGGGGCAAGGCAGGGTTTAGGCAAACACGCCGGCCGTGTCCTGCATGCGCGCCGAAACCTCGCCAAGCTGGTGCAGACTGTCGCCATAGCTTATTTCCATCTGCGTCAGGGCTTTGAAGTAATGGCTGATCATGTACTCGTTGGTCACACCGATACCGCCGTGCAGCTGCACCGCTTGCTGGCCGACAAAGCGCATCGATTGGCCTAGCTGGTATTTGGCCCGGGCCATGGCGGCACGCCGTTCGGCGGCCGGGGCGTTGAGTTTGAGGCTGGCGTAGTAGCTCATCGAGCGTCCCAGCTCCACCTGCATCTTCATGTCGGCCGCGCGGTGGCGCAGTGCTTGAAAGCTGCTCAGCGTCGCGCCAAACTGCTTGCGTGTATTCATGTACTCGGCAGTGGCTGCCAGCGACTTGTCCATGGCGCCAACAGCCTGCGCGCACACGGCGGCAATGCCGATGTCCACTGCGTGCTCCAGGGCCGTGAGGCCGTGGCGGGTCAGCAAGGTGGCGGGTGCATCTTGCAATTGCAATTCGGCAGCGCGGCCGCCGTCTTGCGTTCCGTAGCCCCGGGTTTGCACGCCCTTGGCGCTGCGCTCGACCAAAAACAAGGCCAAGCTGCCCTCCAACATCGCGGGCACCAAAAACGCATCGGCGTGGTCGCCTACAGGAACTACGCTTTTTGCGCCGCTCAGATGGTATGCCTCACCCGCCGCTTTGGCCGTACAGGCCGATGCGTCCAGCCGGTAGCGCTGGCCACGCTCTTGGTAGGCCAGCACGATCAGCGCCTCGCCGCTGCACACCTGGGGCAGCCAGTGGGCTTTGGTCGCATCGTCTGCGTAGCCAGTAAGCACGGCGCCGGCCATCAAGGCCTGGGCCAGCGGCTCGAGCACGATGCCGCGCCCCAGCTCTTCCATTACCACCATGCCTTCGACCGGGCCCATGCCCATGCCGCCGTCCTCCTCGCCCACATAGAGGCCGCACAGGCCGAGTTCGGCCAACTCGTTCCAGGCCGTGCGGTCAAAACCGCCTGCCTGCTCGATGGCGCGGCGGCGCTCAAAGGTGTAAGCCTTGTCCACCCATTTGCGCACGGCCTCGCGCAGTTGCTCTTGATCGTCAGAAAAATCGAAATCCATTGTGTGTGTCCTTGTGCAATGCCTGCGGCTTAGCCGAGTACGAATTGGGAAACGATGTTGCGCTGCACTTCGTTGCTGCCGCCGTAAATCGTGGTCTTGCGGGTGTTGAAGTAGGCCGAGGCCAGCGGCGCGCAATGCGCGTTGCCCACAAAGTCGCCTTGCCAGCCGGCCTCCATGGCCTCGCGGATCAGCGGCAAGGCGAAGGGGCCAGCGGCCAACATCATCAGCTCGGAGTAGCGCTGCTGGATCTCGCTGCCACGGATCTTCAGTAGGCCTGCAATATCGAGCGACTGCTTGCCCGATTTCTCAGCCGAGAGCACGCGCAGCACCATCATCTCCAGGGCCACCACGTCCACTTCGAGCTTGGCGATTTCATCGCGAAAGCGCAGGTCCTCGTACACGCCTTCGGCCTTGGCGATGCGCTTGACGCGCTCCAACTCGCGCTTGGCGCGGTTGACGTCGGCAATATTGGTACGCTCGTGGGCCAGCAGGTATTTGGCGTAATTCCAGCCCTTGTTTTCTTCGCCGATCAGGTTTTCGGCAGGCACTTTCACGTTGTCGAAAAACACTTCGTTCACTTCGGCACTGCCGTCGAGCAAGATGATGGGGCGCACCGTTACGCCGGGCGACTTCATGTCGATCAACAAAAAGCTGATGCCGTTTTGCGGCTTGCCTTCGGTGCCGGTGCGCACCAGGCAGAAAATCCACTCGCCGTATTGGCCCAGCGTGGTCCAGGTTTTTTGGCCGTTAACGATATAGCTGTCGCCCACACGCTCGGCGCGGGTTTTGAGCGAGGCCAGGTCTGAGCCCGAGCCCGGTTCGCTATAGCCCTGGCTCCACCAGACCTCGCCGCTGGCGATGCCGGGCAAAAAGCGTTGCTGTTGCTCTGTATTGCCAAAGGCCATGATCACCGGGGCCACCATTACCGGGCCAAAGGGTACGACGCGCGGCGCACCGGCCAGGGCGCATTCTTCCTCGAACAAATGCTTTTGGATGGCGTTCCAGCCGGGGCCGCCGAACTCCTTGGACCAAGCGTGGCCCAGCCAGCCCTTGGTGCCCAAAATCTTGCCCCAACGCTGCATATCGTCGCGCGTCAGGTGCAGAGCGTTGTGGACTTTGTGGGCAATGTCCTGCGGCAAATTGCCGTGCACCCAGGTGCGAATATCTTCTCGAAATTGCTGTTCTTCGGGGGTAAAAGCCAGATCCATAAAGGCGTCTCCAAGTGGTCAAAGCGGGTGTCAAAACCGGTAAAGACCGTGTTTTAGCACGATCGTTCGTTTTTTGCTGTCGGTGCGGTGACAAGGCCCCGATAATGCGCGCCATGCAAGCGATTGTGATTCTGATTTCCGGCGGCGGCTCCAATATGCAGGCTATCGTGCGTGCCGCGCACCAAGAGGATTGGCCGGCCCGCTACGGTGCCCGCATTGCGGCCGTCATCAGCAACCGCGCTGATGCAGCCGGGCTGGCCTGGGCGGCGGCCCACAATGTTGCGACCCGCGTTATCGCGCACACCGATTTCCCTGACCGCGCCGCCTTTGAGGCGGCGCTAGCTCAAGACATCGCCCGCCACGGCGGTGGCGGGCATCCCCCTTGGGTGGTGCTGGCGGGCTTTATGCGCATCCTCAC
Source organism: Comamonas sp. lk (assembly GCA_945861345.1). Lineage (GTDB taxonomy): Bacteria > Pseudomonadota > Gammaproteobacteria > Burkholderiales > Burkholderiaceae_C > Allorhodoferax. Next base: position 3,256 of record CAMATX010000012.1, on the reverse strand, counting down.
GCCTGCCTTTGTGCAGGCCCATAGCGGGCGGCTTTTCAATATCCACCCGTCCTTGCTGCCTGCGTTTACGGGCTTGCACACCCATGCGCGGGCCCTGGCGGCGGGGTGCCGCTTCGCTGGCGCCACGGTGCACCGCGTGACCGAGGTGCTAGACCAAGGCGAAATCCTGGAGCAATCTGTCGTCCCAGTGCTGCCCGGCGACAGCGAGGCCAGTCTGGCCGCCCGGGTGCTGGCTACCGAGCACCAGATTTACCCGCGCGCCTTGCGCCGTTTGTTGCAAGCGCGGGAACGCTAGGCTAGGGCATAGGCGCCAAAGGGCGCGCAAGGTCCGCGTGGGACAATGCGCTGCTTATGCATCCAAAAGCTTTACTAGACGCCTGCGCCGAATTGGTGCGCCTGACACTGCGCTTCGAACATCCTGCCGACGCCACGGTGTCGCGCTTTTTCCGTGATCACAAAGGCCTGGGCCCCCGCGAACGCGCCACCATGGCTGAAACCGTCTACACGGTGCTGCGTAAAAAGCTGCTTTTTGACCACCTTGCGCCCTCGGGCAGCGGCCCCAAAGAGCGCCGCTTGGCGATTTTGGGCTTTTACGGCCCCGGCGATTTTTTGCGCAGTGCGCTCAGTGACCAGGAAAAAGCCTGGCTGGACGCTTGCGAAAAAGTCGACCAGGCCGATCTGATGGAGCGCCACCGCCACAACCTGCCCGAGTGGTTGGTTCAGCCCCTCAAAGACCAATTGGGCGAGGAGTTTTGGCCGCTGGTCGATCAGCTCAACCGCGGCGCGGGCCTGGATTTGCGTGTCAATGATTTCAAGGCCAAGCGCGCCGACGTGCAAAAAGCGCTGGCGCTCTCGGGCATCAAGGCGGTGCCTACGCCGTATTCGCCCTGGGGCCTGCGTATTGCGGGTAAGCCTGCGCTCAACAAGCACGAGGCCTTTGTGCGCGGCGAGTTCGAGGTGCAAGACGAAGGTTCGCAGTTGCTGGCCTTGCTGCTCGATGCCAAGCGCGGCGAGATGGTGGTCGATTTTTGCGCTGGCGCGGGCGGAAAAACTTTGGCGATTGGCGCTGGGATGCGCAGCACCGGGCGCCTGTACGCGTTTGATACGTCGGCGCACCGTTTGGACTCCTTCAAACCGCGCATGGCGCGCAGCGGCCTGTCCAACGTGCACCCGGCGGCCATCGCCCACGAGCGTGACGACCGCGTCAAGCGCCTGTCGGGCAAGATTGACCGCGTGCTGGTCGATGCGCCATGCTCCGGCCTGGGCACGCTGCGCCGCAACCCGGATTTGAAATGGCGCCAAAGCCCGCAAAGCGTGCTCGAAATGGTGCAAAAGCAAACCGCCATCCTGCAAAGCGCCTCGCGCCTGCTCAAATCGGGCGGCCGCTTGGTCTACGCCACGTGTAGCGTGCTACCCGCCGAAAACGAGGACATTGCACAAGCCTTCGGCCTGGCCAACCCAGAATTTGTGCCCCTCGAGGCGTCGCAAGTCCTGGCCGGCCTCAAGGTAGAGCAGGCGCCAACCCTGTGCGTGGGCGGCGAAAACGGCGGCCGCTACCTGCGCCTTTGGCCCCAGCGGCATGCCACCGACGGGTTTTTCGCGGCGGTTTGGCAGAAAAAATAGCTTTATTTGGGGTTTTTTGAGGTATTTTCCCGCTGACGGGTCCTCTGGACGGCTGAAACCGTCCAGCGCTTTTTACAATCGGCGCGCAGGGCTGGCTGCTACGTTGCCAAGAAGTCGATATGAACTTCATAACTTGAAAGTTGAATAAACCATGTATTTTGCTGACTCCCCCCTGTTCAATGCAGTCTTGCAATGGCTGGGCCACGGAACCTGGGAACTGGCATGGTGGCAAGTGCTGCTGTTTACCTTGGCCCTGACGCACATCACCATGATCAGCGTGACGGTGTTCCTGCACCGCCACCAGGCGCACCGGGCGTTGGACCTGCACCCGTCCGTGGCGCATTTTTTCCGCCTCTGGCTGTGGTTGACCACCGGGCAGGTCACCAAAGAGTGGGCTGCCATTCACCGCAAACACCACGCCAAGTGCGAGCAGCCCGACGATCCGCACAGCCCGCAGATCCATGGCATCCGCAAAGTGCTCTTCCAAGGCGCAGAGTTGTACCGGGCTGAATCCAAGAATCCAGAAACCATCGCCCGCTACGGCCACGGTACGCCCGACGATTGGATTGAACGCAACTTGTACACCCGTTTTTCCTGGCAGGGTGTGGGCTTGATGCTGGTTATTAACCTGACCTTGTTCGGCGCCCTGGGCCTGACGGTCTGGGCAGTGCAAATGGCTTGGACGCCCATCACGGCGGCGGGCATCATCAACGGCGCGGCACACTACTGGGGCTACCGCAACTTTGAGTCGCCCGATGCCAGCACCAATATCTCGCCCTGGGGCATCATCATTGCGGGTGAAGAACTCCATAACAACCACCACACCTACCCGACTTCGGCCAAGCTCTCGGTCAAGCCTTACGAGTTTGACATCGGCTGGATGTACATCAGCATCTTGCAATTTGCCGGACTGGCGCGCGTCAAAAAGACACCCCCCAAAGCCGCCTATGGCGATGTGCGTCCGGTCGCCGACGAAAAGACGCTGGAGGCCCTCATTGCCAACCGGTATGAAATCATGGCCGGTTTTGCCCAGCAAATGCGCGCCACGGTGCGCGAGGAGCTCGAGTCGATGAAAGCGCGTAGCGCCGACTCTGCCGTGATCAAAGCCGCCAAGCTCTGGGCGCACCGCGACGCCGAAAAAGTGCCGCCTGCTGCTGTGGCCCAGCTGGCATTGGCCCGTGCTGCTTCGCCGGTGCTGGACCAGATGGTGACCATGCGCGAGGAATTGCGCCAGCTCTGGCTCAACACCGCGGTGTCGCGCGAGCAATTGACAGCAGAACTTGCCGCCTGGTGCCGCCGCGCCGAAGACAGCGGGATTGCCACCTTGCGTGAGTTTTCCTTCAAGCTGCGCGCTACCCGCATGGCCGAATTAGCTCCCCGGCGCGGCGGGCTGCATGCGTCCTGCTGCGCCAAAGAAAAAGCCCGCAATTGCGGGCTTTTTCTTTGGAGGGAAACCGAAGCTTTATTTGAGCTTCATTTCCTTGTAGTCCACATGCTTGCGTGCTTTGGGATCAAATTTCTTGATCAGCATTTTCTCAGGCATGTTGCGCTTGTTTTTAGTCGTTGTGTAGAAATGACCTGTTCCAGCGCTGGACTCAAGTTTGATTTTTTCGCGTGCACCTTTTGCCATGAT
>CAMATX010000011.1 GCA_945861345.1 Comamonas sp. lk | reverse complement strand
TGGCTCGGGTGGGCTTGCTTGCTCTTGCGGTGGCTCAGGTTCCTGCTGCTCGGGCGCGGGGGGCAGTCTGGTGGCGCGCGGGGCCAGCACCAGGCGTGCGGCCACGGCAATGTGTTCTTCCTCCACCGTGTCGCTCCCGGCCAGCGCGGCCGCTGCGCGGGCTGCGCGCGCCGCAAACAGGCTGGCCCGCAGCGAATCAATACCCAGCGCCATGGCCGCCGCGCACAAGGCTTGTACCGACTCGGCCGCCATCTGCACCCGCCCCACGCGCTGGCGTGCCAATAGCACTTCTTCAGCGCTCCACAGCGGGCCTTCTTCGTCTTCTGCCTGGCCGTCTATGCGCATGTGAAAAGCCAAGCGTTCTGCTAGGCTGGCGGGTAGTTGTTCGTCTTCGTCGGCACCTTCATCCAGCGCTACCAGGCCTAAGCGCGCGGGCAGCACGCTATCCAAGCCGTCACGTTGCAGCAGCACCTGGCCGCTATCGAGCACGCTGCCAAAACGCGCTGCCGCGCCCGCCGTCATGCGCTCGGCCATGGCCAGCAGCAGCACGCCGCCATCGGCCTGCGCAAAGAGGCCTGGCAGCGCCACCGGACGGCCCGCTTGCAGCGTGGCGCCCAGGTCCAGGCCACCCAGCAAAGCGGTATCGCCGGTGTTCAAAGGGACGCGCCTGAAAGGACTTTTCGATGGCAAAAGTGCGCGCAGCAGCGCAAGCCAATCATCGCGCGCAGCGCAGGCCGGTGCGCGCAAAGCCACGCCGCCCAGGCCGGCCGGGTCTACGGCAAAAAGGGCGGCAATCGTGGCGGCGTCGCCTTGCATGCTTGGGGCTTATTTTTGAGGCGCAGCGGCCAGCTCGGCCAGCGCCCGCTCCACGCGGGTGGAGGAGCCCGCGTCGTCCAGCGGATTGCGCCGCAAGCGGTGGCGCAAAGCAGCAGGCGCCACGCGCTGCAAATGCGCTTGCGTGACCGACTTGTCGCCCTGCCAGGCGGCTAGGGCGCGGGCGGCACGCACCAGTGTCAGGTCGCCGCGCAGTCCATCGGTGCCCAAGGCCATGCACAGCTGCGCGGCAAAGGTGCGGGCGCTATCGGGTATTTGCACTTCTCCCAGGCGCTTGCGCCCGGCCACAATGCCTTTGCGCACTTTGTCGTCCTCTTTTTTCCAATGCTCGGTAAAGGCTTGCGGGTCTTGTTCAAAGGCATCGCGCCGCTTCACCACCTCCACGCGCTCGTCCAAAGTGCCCGGCGTCTTCACTTCCACCGATAGGCCGAAACGGTCTAGCAACTGGGGCCGCAACTCGCCTTCTTCGGGGTTGCCGCTGCCTATCAGCACAAAGCGCGCGGGGTGGCGCACGCTCAGGCCTTCGCGCTCGACCACGTTCTCGCCAGACGCAGCCACGTCTATCAGCAAGTCCACCAAATGGTCTTCCAGCAAATTGACTTCGTCGATGTACAAATAGCCCCGGTTGGCGCGGGCCAGCAGGCCGGGTTCAAAAGCCTTGACGCCTTGCGACAAAGCGCGCTCTAAGTCCAGCGCGCCGACCACGCGGTCTTCGGTGGCGCCCAGCGGTAGATCGACCACCGGCACACCGACCAACGCGCTGGCGCGGGCTTTGCCAGGGGCAGCAGCCAAGCAGTCGGGGCAGCGGGCAGCGTCCGGGTCGCAGCCGTAGCGGCAGCCGGTGACGGCGCGCATCTTGGGCAGCAAAGCGGCCAAAGCGCGCACGGCAGTGGACTTGCCAGTGCCCCGGTCACCAAAGACCAGCACGCCGCCGATCGTGGGATCGATGGCGGTGAGCACGATGGACAGTTTCATATCGTCCTGGCCGACGATGGCGGAAAAAGGAAAGGTCAAAGCCATGGATTGATATGCAAAAGTTTTTGAGGAGTAAAAGGGATTTAGGGCGAGGCGCTGGCTATCAATTGTTCACTCAATTCCCACAGCACGATAGCGCGCTCGCGGCTGCTGGCCTGGTCGGACAGGGGTTGGGCAAAGGTGGCCCGGCTTCAAAGGCTTGCCGTCGATCATGGGCACCGGGTGGCGAAATCCGGCTTTGAGGCCGGCATAGTCACCCAAATTCGCCGGCGCGGGGATCCACACTTTGCCACCAAATTCTTCGGAATTGGCGGGCGCCATGCCAAGGTCCGCGCAGACGCGCCGGGGCTTGTCCAAATCGCGGCAGGCCATCACTACATGCCAACCGCGCGCCAACAGCGCTTGCGCCCCATACAGGCCTAAGCCCGAGGATGCGCCGGTCACGATAACAGTCGGTTGTGCCATCTCACTCACCGCGCTTCTCCGTCAAAAATTGCAGCACACCGGGCAGGGCCTGCTGCGGGTTTTCTTCCATCGCCAAATGACCCATAGAGTCCAGCGCCAGCAGTGTATTGCCGGCAATGCCTTGCTGGTAGTCGGTGGCGTTGCTAAAGGGGATCATCGCATCCTCGCGGCCCCAGACCAGCAGCGTGGGCGCTTGAATGTGTTGCAGCAGGGGCTGCGGTTCTCGCAAGGTGGTTTGCTGCCAGCGCGCCAGCATCGCAGCGCGGGCGCCAGGCGCGCGCATCAGGTCGTGGTAGCGACGCAGGTTCTCTTCGTTCAAGGCTTGGGCTTGGAAGTAGCCCGGCTCCAGGTTCATGCGAAGCAACCAGCGCGGCGCAATCCAACGCATCAGGCCCATGGCGGCGGGCACTTGCGCCGGTTTGCCGTATTCAAAGCTGGGGCTGGCAAAACCGTCCGGCGCCAGCAGCACCAGTTTGTCTACCCGCTGCGGCGCCGTGGCCGCCAAGGTCCAGGCGATGCGCCCGCCAATCGAGTGGCCCAGCAGGCTGACTTTTTGCAGCCCACGCACATCGAGCAAGGCGGTGATCAGGGCGATGCTGCGGGTGTCGCTGTAGTCATTGCCCACATCGGGCGGGCTCAGGCCGCTGCCGGGCAAGTCAAGGCGCAGCACGCGCAAGTGTTGGGATAGTGTTTGCGCCCAGGGCTCCCAGGTATGCAAGCTGGCGCCAAAACCGTGGATCAGCAGCACCGCAGGCGCGTCTTGGGGGCCGCTTTCGCGCACATGCAGCGGCTGGTCCAGCACCTGCACCATGTCGCCAGGCGACTGCAAATACTGGCGCTCCAGCGTGGCACGGTCCAGGTCCGGCGTCCACAGGGCCCACAAGGCCATGCCGAGCAGCGGCACAGCAATTAGCAAAGCGGTTTTCACAGGTGGAGGCGGCAGACTTTCATCCTCGGATACTAACCAATTCGATGGGAGACGGTATTTTTCGTCCGAATAATCTGACACAGCGGCCTGTCAGACATCAAGCATGTGTTCGCGGCGCGCCATGAATGGGCGCCCGCCGCGGCGGCCAGTCCTGAAATGCGTCTTGGCGATAATGCGCGGTTTGGTCCGCTTTGCACGCTTTGAACACTCCACACACTCCTTTTGATCTGTCGGCCGAGCTTGGCGAGGACGCTGGCGCCTATTTGGGCAACCGGCTGCGCCAGCCCAGCATCAGCATCCGCGGGGCGCGCACACACAACCTGAAAAATATCGACCTCGATATTCCGCGCAACCAGCTGGTGGTCATTACCGGGCTGAGCGGCTCGGGCAAATCGAGCTTGGCTTTTGACACCCTGTACGCCGAGGGCCAGCGTCGCTATGTGGAAAGCCTGTCCACATATGCGCGCCAGTTTTTGCAGCTTATGGACAAGCCCGATGTGGACATGATCGAGGGCCTCTCGCCGGCCATCTCCATCGAGCAAAAAGCCACCAGCCACAACCCGCGCTCCACCGTGGGCACGGTGACCGAAATCCACGATTACTTGCGCCTTTTGTTCGCCCGCGCCGGCACGCCGCATTGCCCGGACCACGGCCTGGCGCTGCAGGCGCAAACCGTCAGCCAAATGGTCGACGCCGTACTGGCCCTGCCCCTGGACACCCGGCTGATGGTGCTCGCCCCGGTGGCGCGTGAGAAAAAAGGCGAATTTTTGGATGTTTTTGCGCAAATGCAGGCCCAGGGCTATGTGCGTTTTCGCATCAACGGCACGATTTACGAGGCCCACGAGCTGCCCACGCTCAAGAAAACCGAAAAGCACGACATCGACGTGGTGGTGGACCGACTCAAAGTGCGCCCCGAGCTGCAGCAGCGCCTGGCCGAAAGCTTTGAGGCGGCCCTGCGCCTGGCCGCAGGGCGGGCGATTGCGCTGGAAATGGACGCACCGGGCACCGAGCACCGCTTTAACGCCAAGTTCGCCTGCCCCCAATGCCAGTACAGCATCAGCGAGTTGGAGCCCCGGCTGTTCTCCTTTAACTCGCCGGTGGGCGCATGCAGCGCCTGTGACGGCCTGGGCCACCAGGATATTTTTGATGTGGCGCGCGTGGTGGCTTTCCCCTCGCTGAGCCTGGCCAGCGGCGCTATCAAGGGCTGGGACCGGCGCAATGGCTATTATTTTTCGATGCTCGAAAGCCTGGCCAAGCACTACAAGTTTGATGTGGACGCGCCTTTTGAGTCCCTGCCCGAGGCGGTGCAGCAGGCGGTGCTGTACGGCTCGGGCAGCGAGGACATCAAGTTCAGCTACATCATCGAGTCGGGCAACTCGCAGGGGCGCAAGGTCAGCAAAAAACATCCTTTTGAGGGCATCATCCCCAACTTGCAACGGCGCTACCACGAGACCGAGTCCAGCCTGGTGCGTGAGGACCTGTCGCGCATGCGCAGCAGCCAGCCCTGCCCCGAATGCCAAGGCACCCGCTTGCGCACCGAAGCGCGCCATGTGCGCATCGGCCAAGGCGAGCAATCGCGCGCGATTTACGAGATCAGCGCCAGCACCTTGCGCGAGGCGCAAGACTATTTTCAAAGCCTGCGCTTGGCGGGCGCCAAGGGCGAAATTGCCGCCAAAGTGGTGCGCGAAATCGGACTGCGCCTGCAGTTTTTGAACGACGTGGGCCTGAGCTACCTCAGCCTGTCGCGCAGCGCTGAGACGCTCAGCGGCGGCGAGTCACAGCGCATCCGCCTGGCCAGCCAGATCGGCTCGGGCCTAACCGGCGTGATGTATGTGCTGGACGAGCCCAGCATCGGCCTGCACCAGCGCGACAACGACCGGCTGATTGGCACATTGCAGCATTTGCGCGATATCGGCAACAGCGTGCTCGTGGTCGAGCACGACGAGGACATGATGCGCGCAGCCGACCATGTGATTGACATGGGCCCGGGCGCCGGCATCCACGGCGGACGGGTCATCGCCCAGGGCACGTTTGACCAGGTGCGCGACAACCCCGCATCGCTGACCGGGCGCTACCTGGCCCGCACCCTGCAAATTGCGGTGCCAACGCAGCGCCGCGCCTGGCTGCCCAGCGTGGAGAAAGCCGCCTACCAGGCCAAAAACCCCGGCCGCTACGCACCCAGCCCGGCAGCGCAGCGGCGCGCCGAGCGCGAGGCGCAGCACCGCCAAACCCAAGGCCAGTGGCAAGCGCTGCGCGTGGTCGGCGCGCGCGGTAACAACCTCCAAAACGTCAGCGCGGACTTCCCCGTGGGCCTGCTGACCTGCGTCACCGGTGTGTCCGGCTCGGGCAAGTCCACGCTGGTCAATGACACGCTGTACGCGGCGGCGGCGCGCACCATCCACCGCGCCCACGAAGAGCCGGCGCCGCACGAGGCCATCGAAGGCATTGAATACTTTGACAAAGTCATCAACGTGGACCAGTCGCCCATCGGGCGCACGCCGCGCAGCAACCCGGCCACCTACACCGGCCTGTTCACCCCGATCCGCGAGCTGATGGCCGAAGTGCCCGCCGCCCGCGAGCGCGGCTACGGCGCTGGGCGCTTTAGCTTTAACGTGCCAGCGGGCAGCGGCGGCGGGCGCTGCGAGGCCTGCCAGGGCGACGGCATGGTCAAGGTGGAGATGCACTTTTTGCCCGACGTGTATGTGCCCTGCGACGTATGCGCCGGCCAGCGCTACAACCGCGAGACGCTCGAGGTGCTCTACAAAGGCAAAAACGTGGCCCAGATTTTGGAGCTGACGGTGGAGGCGGCGCTGGAGTTTTTCCAGGCCGTGCCCACGCTGGCGCGCAAGCTGCAAACCCTGATGGACGTGGGCCTGAGCTACATCCGCCTGGGCCAGTCGGCCACCACGCTCTCGGGTGGCGAGGCACAGCGCGTCAAGCTGGCGCTCGAACTCTCCAAGCGCGACACCGGGCGCACGCTCTACATCCTGGACGAGCCCACCACCGGGCTGCACTTTGCCGATATTGCGCTCTTGCTCAAGGTGCTGCACCAGCTGCGCGACGCGGGCAACACCATTGTGGTGATCGAGCACAACCTGGACGTCATCAAAACCGCCGACTGGCTGATCGACATGGGCCCCGAGGGCGGCTCAGGCGGCGGCACGGTGGTCGGCACCGGCACGCCCGAAGACCTGGCGGCCAACCCGGATAGCTTTACCGGCCACTACCTCAAGCGACTGCTGCCCCCGGGCAAACAGACTAATTAGTTTGCGCCAGCACATCCATCGCCAGGCATAAATCGGCCCAGGCCTTGGCTTTGTCGGCTGGGTTGCGAATCAACGCTTGGGGGGCATAAGTCACCACCACCGGGATGCCATGGTAGTGGTACACCGTGCCGCGCTGGCGCCCCAAGGGCAAGGTGGCCGCCTGCGGGCTCTCGGCGAGCAAGACCTGGTTGGCAAAACGGCCCGTGGCCAGGATGACCTGCGGGCGCACCAGCGCAATTTCGCGCTGTAAATACGCGCTGCACTGGGCCAGCTCGGCCGCCTGCGGTACGCGGCCCGCCGGCACCCGGCATTTGCTGACGTTGGTGGCGTAGGCCGCGTCCGTGCCCCGGGGCAAAGCGCCGCCAGAAGAGCGCACGGCGCCTACGGCTTTGAGCATATTGTCCAAAAGCGCGCCACTGTCGCCCACAAAGGCCTGGCCGGCACTGTCTTCCTGGTCGTCGGGCGGATCGCCCACCACCATCCAGCGCGCCGCAGTGGCTCGGGCGGCATCTAAGGTGCTGTGGGTGCGTCCGGCGCACAGGCCGCAGGCTTGGCATTGGGCTGCGGTTTGGGCCAACGCCTGCCAGTCTAGGCTTTGCAAAGCCTGCAGGCCGGGCGCGGGCACCCAGGCCGGGGCAAGTGGTGCGGCGGCGCCTGCAGCGGGTGGGGGGGCTGAGGCTGGCGCGGTTGGGCTGGCGGCTCGCGCCGTTGGCGAGGCCACGGGCACCGGGTTCAGGGCGGCGGTATCGCCCCCGCCCTGGGGCGCCAGTGCAAAGGCAGCGCCGGGCAACCAGACGCGCACGCCCATCTCCAAAAGCATGGCGCGCTGGTGGTCGTCAAGTTGCAAAGTCATGGCCTGATTATCCAAGGCCGCGCCGCATGACCAGCGCGTCCTCGCGCTGGCCCCGTCCAGCGGCGTAATAGGCTTTGCGCTGACCGACCACTTCAAAGCCCTCGCTGCGGTACAGCGCAATGGCGCGCGCGTTGCCCACGCGCACCTCCAGCCACAGGGTTTGCGCCTGCCAGCTGCCAGCCCACAGGGCAAAGGCCTGCATCATCAGGCGCGCCCAGCCCTGGCGCTGGTAGCGCGGATCGACGGTGATATTGAGCAAATGCGCCTCCTGCACGCCTTGCATGCCGACGTAGTAGCCCACGATCGTGTCGCCCCCCATCAGCACCTGCGCGTGGTAGCCACTGCGCAGCACATCGGCAAAGTTGGTCCGCGACCAGGGGTGGGCATAGGCGCGCTGCTCCACTTCCAACACGTCAGCGAGCATAGGCAAGCGCAGGGGAACCAAGCCCGCCTGCGGCGCACCGGGCACCAAAGCTTTAGGCATGGCCGTGAAGGCCGGCGGCGGCCTGGGCTTTGCCGGCTTTTTCCAAAGCGCGCTCTTCAGTGGTTTTGGCCACCTTGTCGCGCACGTACAAAGGCAGGGCCCGCTCGGGCGGGACGGCCAGACCCTGGGCCATCAAAACAGGGGCCAGTTGGAGCATGGCCTGCGCCTGGGGCCAGGCCTGCAGGCACGGCGTGCCCGGGGGCGGGGCTAAGCGCGGCCCATAAGCCTGCGCTACATTGCCGGCCCAGGCGTGCCAGGTGGGTAGGGGCAGGTCGGGGGCCAGCGGCTGCGCGGCCCAGGCGGCCACTTGTTCGGGCGCCATCAGACAAGGCGCGTGCAGGCACCACAGACGGTCGCCCTGCCACAGGTAACTGGCGGCGTAGACCTCGTCCATGCGGGCGTCGAGCAAGGCGGTGACGCGCACACAGCTTTCACCGGGCGCATGGACGGCGCGCGCGGCTTGCGCCAAAGACAGCAACGACGGCACGGGCAGCACCCGCAGATCCGCGCCCAGAGCCAGCCCCTGGGCAACCGCGCACGCAGTGCGCAGGCCCGTAAATGAGCCGGGGCCACTGCCAAAGCAAATGGCATCGAGATCTTGCAAACGCAAATTGGCTTGGTCCAGCAACGCTCGCACTGTGGCAATCAGGCTCGCCGAGGCGGCCGCACCGCCGGCGCTGGCGCACTGCCAGGGCTGGCCAGGAGCCGGGCCGGTCAAAGCCACCGTCATGCGGTCGGTGCTGGTGTCAAAAGCAAGGAGGCGCATGCTTTTTTATTGGACTGTAGGGCCGCGCCACGGCCTTGGGCGGCGGGCGACTGACCAAAAAAAGCGCGTAGAGGGGAGAGAAAAGGCCATCGCGCCGATTATCTGCGCAGGCGCGCACAAAGGGATTTCCCCTAGCAATCGCGCTGGGCCAGTGGCGTACCATGGCGCAGTCCCATTTGGTTCGGGTTAATTGCGTTAATTTTGTTAAATTTTTTACCAAAATCGACTAACCATTCATTGCACGATGTACAGGAGAAGCTCAGCATGAAATTTGTAAAACACCTCGCGTTGGCGTCACTGACGGCCGCGCTGCTGGTCGCCTGTGGCGGCGGCGGCAATGGCGACCAGTCCAACCGCGTCAGCTATTCGGCCGTCGTGACCTTTGGCGATAGCCTGAGCGACCCCGGCGCCTACAAAGTGGGCCCCATCGCGCAGGTCGGCGGGATGTTTACGGTGAACCTGATTGGCGGCGCTATCGGCAGCGATCCGACGCCGAGCTATGTTTGGCCCCAATTGGTGGCCGCATCCATCGTCGGTAAACCCTCTTGCGCAGCGCGCGTGGGCTACGGCACGGTGCCGGTTGCCGTCCCCGGATGCACCAACTACGCCCAAGGCGGCTCCCGCGTGACCGACCCGAACGGCCCTGGCCGTTCAGGTGGCGCACTCACCGAGCCGGTAGCGGCACAAATCCAAAACTTCCTGGCGCTACCAGCCAACGGCGGGGCGTTCAAAGGCACCGAGTTGGTCACTGTGATGGCCGGCGCCAACGATATGTTTGCACAGTCCGACATCCTGACGGCAGCGGCTACCAAAGTGGGCAATGACACTGGCAATGCCGCCTTTGCCACCTCCATCATCACCCAATTGGTGACCGCCGCCCCGGCAGCCAACCGCGCAGGTGCGCAGGCAACTATCGGTGCCGCCGTGATGGGAGCGGCCCAAGCGGCCAATGCCACGCCCACGACCATCATCGTTGCGGCCATCACCGCCGCAGCCACGGATGCTGCCATAAACGGCTACAGCAACGCTGCCGCAACCTTGGCCAACGCGGCGAATCTGGGCGCCACCGCCCAGACAGCAGCGACTGCCCAGGGCAATGCGGCGGCAGCGACCTATGTAGGCACGACCGGCATTGCCAATGCCACGGCGGGTATGGCAACGGCGGCCAAAGAACTGGCGGACAACGTGAAACTCATCCTGAGCAAAGGGGCCAAGAAAGTCGTGGTGCTCAACATCCCCGACGCCAGCCAAACGCCTTATGGCGTGAGCAGCGGCCAGGCGCCCTTGGTGCTGGCGATGACACAGGCCTTTAATACCCGCCTCAAGGCCGAGTTGACCGGCGTGGCCGGTGTGTTGCTGCTCGACGCCTTTGCCGAGAACCAAAAGCAATTTACCAATCCTGCCCAGTTTGGCCTGACCAACGTGAAAGACATGGTCTGCAAAGCCGGCCCAACCAACCCCACAGGTAGTTCGCTGCTCTGCAATCCGAGCAATGTACTTGCAGGCGATACCTCGCGCTACATGTTTGCCGACAGCGTGCACCCCACGCCGTATGCACACAAGTTGCTGGCCCAATTCGTCACCAAAGAACTGGTCCTGGCCGGTTGGCTGTAATCAGCGCATACGCACGGAGAACAACACATGAAACATTCCCTGAAATTCCTCACCGCCAGTGCCATCGCCTTGGCAGCCCCCTTGGCCCTGGCGCAATCGGCCGGTACCTGGCTGGCGCGCGTGGGCGCGACCACCATCACGCCCAGTGTGACCAGCGGCAACATGACCGCGCCCAGCTTTGCCGGCACCAAATCGGATGTGGGCGCAGCCAGCCAGGTCAGCGGCGGCGTGACCTACTTCTACACCGACAATGTGTCGGTCGACCTGCCCTTGGCCCTGCCGTTTAAGCACAAGCTGTATGGCGCAGGCGCCCTGGCCGCCGCCGGCCAAATCGGCGAGGTGCAGTCCTTGCCGATGACGGTGTTTTTGCAATACCGCTTCATGGACGCCAACAGCCAGTTCCGACCTTATGTGGGCTTGGGCGCCACCTATGCCTACTTCTCCAACGCGGTGGGCAGCGGCGCATTGACGGCGATGACCAACCCGGGGGGTCCGGCTACCACGCTCAACCTGGACTCCAAGTTTGCGATAACGCCCCAAATCGGCGCCACTTTTGCCCTGGATGACAAGACCTTTGTCGACGTGTTCTACAGCAAGACCATGCTCAGCACGCGCAACAGCTTCTCCACCGGGCAGACGCTGGACATCACGCTGGACCCGAGCTCCTTTGGCATCACGGTGGGCACGCGCTTCTAAGCGCTGCCCCTGGCGCTAGGCGAGCAATGCCACATTGCCGCCTGCCGCCGCCGTGTTGATGCTCAGGCTGCGCTCGGCGCAAAAACGCTGCAGATAATGCGGGCCACCGGCTTTGGGGCCGGTGCCGCTCAGCCCTTCGCCGCCAAATGCCTGCACACCCACCACCGCGCCAATCATGTTGCGGTTCACATACACATTGCCCACCTGCGCCGCCGCTGCGATAGCCAAGGCGCGGCTGTCGATGCGGGTTTGCACACCCAGCGTCAGCCCGTAGCCCAGCGCATTGATGTGCGCCACCAGGGCCAGCGGGTCGCCTTGCCAGCGCAGCACCTGTAGCACGGGGCCAAAGATTTCGGTATCCGCGTGCGCCACCTCGCCTATCTCGAAAGCATGGGGGGCCATGTACAAACCCTCGGCGGCCAGCCCCTGCTGCACCGCGGGGCCAAACAAACACCGGTGCTGCGCACCCAAGCGCGCGATGTGCGCGCGCAAACGCCCGGCAGCGGCCTGGTCGATGACCGGGCCGACATCCGTCGCCCAATCGGCCGGGTCGCCCACCTGCAGCTCGTCCGCTGCGCCTTGGAGCATCTCCAGCACCGTATCGGCGATATCGCTGTGCACGCACAGCAGGCGCAGCGCTGAGCAGCGTTGACCGGCCGAGCGAAAGGCGCTGCCCACCACCGCATCGACTACCTGCTCGGGCAAGGCGCTGGAGTCCACCACCATGGCGTTGATGCCGCCTGTCTCGGCGATCAGGGGCACGATGGGCCCGTCTTGCGCCGCCAAAGCGCGCTGTATCGATTTGGCCACCGCCGTCGAGCCGGTAAACACCACGCCAGCCAAGCCAGGCAAGCCCACCAGCGCGGCGCCCAAGGCAGCGCCCGGACCGTGCAGCAACTGCAAAGCCTGCGCAGGCACGCCGGCCGCATGCAGCATGCGCACGGCGTGCGCGGCAATCACCGGCGTCTGTTCGGCCGCCTTGGCCAGCACGGTATTGCCGGTGGCCAGCGCGGCGGCCACTTGGCCGACAAAAATGGCCAAGGGGAAATTCCACGGGCTGATGCACACCCACACGCCGCGCCCGCACAGCTGCAAGGTATTGGTCTCGCCAGTAAGGCCACCGCCTTCACCAGGCATGACCACAGGCTGCATGATGCGCTCGGCCTGCAGCGCGTAGTAGCGCAAAAAGTCCACCGCCTCACGCACTTCGGCCTGCGCGTCGGCCCAGGTTTTATGCGCCTCGCGCACCAGCAGGGCACACAAAGCTGGGCTTTGGGCCTGCATGTGGTCGGCAGCGCGCTGCAAAGCGGCACTGCGCTCTTGCACAGGCACGCGACTCCAGTGCACAAAAGCCTGCTGCGCCTGCGCCATGGCAGCGGGCAGCGCTGACACCGGGGTTGGCGGCGGTGCCGATAAGGCGTGCTGCGCGGCCAAGGCCTGCACATAAGGCGCGCGCATGGGCGCCTGGCTGAAGTCTTCGCCCCGGCTGTTGGACCGCCCGGCGGCCGGTCCGAGCAGCGCCGGCGGCAGTGGCAAAGCACTGTCGGGCGCCAGGCGCAGCGGCGACATCAACAAGTCGTCCAGGCTGTGCTGCGGGTCGGCCAATTGGTGCACAAACGAGGAATTGGCGCCGTTTTCCAGCAAACGGCGCACCAGATAGGCCAGCAAATCTTTGTGCGCGCCCACCGGGGCGTAAACGCGGCACGCCAGCAAGGGGTTTTTGAGCACTTGGGCGTACACCCCCTCGCCCATGCCGTGCAGGCGTTGCAATTCAAAAGCGCCGCCATGGCGCGCCGCCATTTGCACTATGGCGGCGATCGTGGCCGCGTTGTGGGTGGCAAATTGTGGGTACACCACCTCGGGCGCCTGCAGCAAGGCACCAGCGCAGGCCAGATAGGAAATATCGGTGTGGTGCTTGTGCGTAAACACCGGGTAGTGGTCCAGCCCCAGCTCCTGGGCGCGCTTGATCTCGGCATCCCAGTAGGCGCCTTTGACCAGGCGGCACATCAGGCCCACGCCGTGGTGGCGCGCCCGGGCGATCACATGCTCCACACAGGCCAGCGCGCGGCTTTGGTAGGCCTGCACCGCCAGCCCCAGGCCGCGCCACTGCGGGCAGTGCGTCGCAACGCGCGCCATCAGCGCCTCCAGCAACGCCAGCTGCAATTCCAGGCGGTCCACCTCTTCGGCGTCGATGGTCAGGTTGATGTCCGCCTGGGCCGCCTGCTGGCACAGCGCCCACACGCGGGGCAGCAACTCGTGCATGACGCGCTTGCGCTGGGCCTCCTCATAGCGCGGGTGCAAGGCGCTGAGTTTGATGCTGATGCCGTCATTGCCCTGCGCACCACGACCGGCCTTGGCGGCGCCCGCCAGCGCGGCGATGGCTTGGGTGTAGCTCTCCAAATAGCGCAGCGCATCGGCTTGGGTGCGGGCGCCTTCGCCCAGCATGTCATAGGAAAAGCGCAAACCGGCCTGCTGCGCACGGGCGTCTTGGGCATGGTCCATGGCCTGGCCTATGGTCTGGCCGAGCACAAACTGGCGGCCCAAGAGTTGCACCGCCCGCAGGGCTGCGGACACCACCGTATGCGCACCCAGGCGGCCCATCAACCCGGCACCCGCTGCGGGCTGCTCGGCGTCGGGCAAGAAATGCTTGGACAAGGCGATCGCCGCACGCGCCAAACGGGCCAGCACCTGGTCACCGGCCTGGTCAAAGTCGGCACGGCCGAGTTGGTCGGCGGTCAGGGCGATGGCGGTGTCCCTGTCCGGCACGCGCAGCAAGGCCTCGGCCAGGCGCATCAAGGCCAGGCCTTCGGCGCTGGAGATCGGGTACTCGCGCAGCAAACTCTCCATGGCCCACAGTGGCGCGGGCTGGGCGCGCACGGCCTGCACCCAGGGAGCGGCAACCTGGGCGGCAGCGGCCCAGTCCAGCTGGCCTTGCAGGCGCTGCAAGCGCTGGGCAATCACTTGCGCTTCTGCTTGGTAAGGGGATGGCAAAACCTGGTCTGGGTGCATAGCGGGAACTCCTAGGGTCAGTCGCCACCAAATTGGCGTAAAACGCTATATTCCTGCAATAATAGGTAAATATTTATCCAAATAAATAACCGTTCTTAGCGAATAATTGAACCATGACCGAGCCAGACACCAGCTTAGACCGTACCGATCTGAAAATATTGCGCTGCCTGCAAGAGGATGGTCGCATCTCCAATCTCAAGCTGGCCGAAACCGTGGCGCTCTCGCCCACGGCGGTGCTGGCGCGGGTGCAGCGCCTGAGCAAAGCGGGCTTTATCCGGGGCTACCAGGCGCTGCTGGACCCGGCGCGCCTGGGCGCAGGGCTCATGGTGTTTGTCGAAGTCTTGCTCGACCGCACCACACCCCATGTGTTTGACGCTTTCAAAGCGGCGGTGCAAGTGCGCCCGGAGATCATGGAATGCCATATGGTGGCCGGTGGCTTTGACTACCTGCTCAAAACCCGCATGGCCGATATGGCGGCCTACCGCGACTTTGCCGGCACGGTGCTGTGGCAGCTGCCCGGCGTGCGTGAGACCCGCACCTACGCCGTCATGGAAGAAGTCAAGAACACCACACAGTTACCGATCAAGGGCTAAGCGGCACGCGCACCAAATATCGCCGAGCCCACCCGCACCAAAGTGCTGCCAGCCTGAATGGCGGCCTCTAAATCAGCGCTCATGCCCATGGACAAGGTGTCCAAATCCAGGCCTGCGCTGCGCAGTTGCTCAAAAAGATCTTCAGCACGGCGGTGCACCGCGAGTGTGGCCTGCGCGCTGGCGGCCGGCTCTGGGATAGTCATGATGCCGCGCAATCGCAAACCCGGCAGAGCAGCTACCGCCCGCGCCAGGGCAAGCGCCTCCTGCGCAGCCACGCCCGATTTGCTCGGCCCCCCGTCGATATTGACCTGAATGCACACCTGCAAGGGGCCGCGCGCGGTCGGGCGCTGGGCGCTCAGGCGCTCGGCGATCTTGAGCCGGTCGATGGACTGCACCCAATCAAAATGTTCCGCCACCAAGCGGGTTTTATTGCTTTGCACCGGGCCGATGCAATGCCACTGCAGCGGCAAATGGGCCAGCGCCTGGATTTTTTCCACCGCCTCCTGGATGTAGTTCTCGCCAAAAGCCAGCTGACCGGCGGCATAGGCCTGCGCCACCGCCTCGGGGCCAAAGGTCTTGGACACGGCCAGCAAACCGACCTGCGCCGGGTCGCGCCCGCAGGCGCTGCAACTCGCGGCGATGCGCTGACGAACACTTTCCAAATTATTTTTGATTTCCAACATGGCTATATATAATGTTTTTCATATTATTTATATTTAAATATTTGCAAGACGTTGCAAATTGAACAAATCAGGGACTTCAGCGCATGGAAATCAGCCAATTACTGGCCTTTAGCGTCAAAAGCAAGGCCTCGGACCTGCATCTTTCGGCGGGTTTGCCACCGATGTTAAGGGTACACGGCGAGGTGCGGCGCCTGAACCTGCCGGTGGTCGAGCACAAAGAGGTGCTCAGCATGGTCTACGACATCATGACCGACGCCCAGCGCCAGCAGTTCGAGGAAAAGCTGGAGGCCGACTTTGCTTTTGAAATCGAGGGCGTGTCGCGCTTTCGGATCAATGCCTTTAACCAACTGCGCGGCGCAGGCGCGGTCTTTCGAACGATTCCCAGCAAAATTTTGACGCTCGAACAACTCAATGCGCCGGCTATTTTTGGCGATTTGGCCATGAAGCCGCGCGGACTGGTGCTGGTCACCGGCCCCACGGGCTCGGGCAAATCGACCACGCTGGCGGCCATGGTCAACCACCTCAACGAAAACGAGCACGGCCACGTGCTGACCATTGAAGACCCCATCGAATTCGTGCACCAACCCAAAAAATGCCTGATCAACCAACGCGAAGTGGGCCGCCATACGCACGGCTTTGCCGAGGCGCTGCGCTCGGCGCTGCGCGAAGACCCCGACGCCATCTTGGTCGGCGAGTTGCGCGACCTCGAGACCATCCGCCTGGCCCTGTCGGCCGCCGAGACCGGGCACTTGGTCTTTGGCACCTTGCACACCTCGAGCGCCGCCAAAACCATTGACCGTATCGTGGACGTCTTTCCCGGCGACGAAAAAGAGATGGTGCGCGCCATGCTTTCGGAGTCTTTGCAAGCGGTGATTTCCCAGACGCTGTGCAAAACCGTTAACAACGATGGCCGGGTGGCCGCCCACGAAATCATGCTGGGCACCAACGGTATTCGCAACCTGATCCGCGAGGCCAAGATTGCGCAGATGTACTCCATGATCCAAACCGGCACCTCGCTGGGCATGCAGACGCTGGACCAAAACCTGGCTGCCTTGGTCAAGTCCAACAAAATCAGCCTGTCCGAGGCACGCAGCAAAGCCAAAGTGCCCGAAGCCTTTAACGGCTAAAGCGGCCAATGCGCGACCACCCACCCACTCTTACCGAGCTGCCTTTATGACGCGTGAACAGGCTTCCCAGTTGATGAGCGACTTGCTCAAATTGATGCTCAGCCACCGCGGCAGCGATTTGTTTATCAGCGCCGATTTCCCGCCGGCCATCAAAATTGACGGCGTGATGACCAAAGCGTCGTCCCAGGCTTTGCAGGCCGAGCACACCAATATGATGGCCCGCGCCGTCATGACCGACCGGCAACTGACCGAGTTTGAGCGCACTAAAGAATGCAACTTCGCGATCGGATCGCCAGGGCTAGGGCGCTTTCGGGTCAACGCTTTTGTGCAGTTGGGCAAAGTGGGCATGGTGCTGCGTTCCATTCCCCTTGCGCCGCCCTCGATTGATGGCCTGCAGCTGCCGCCCATCCTCAAGGACATCGCCATGAACCAGCGTGGTCTTTTCATTGTGGTGGGTGGCACAGGCACAGGCAAGTCCACCACCCAGGCGGCCGTCTTGGACTGGCGCAACGAAAACTCCCACGGGCATATCCTGACGGTCGAAGACCCGATCGAGTTCATCCATCCCCATAAAAACTGCCTGGTGACCCACCGCGAGGTGGGCCTGGACACCGACAGCTGGCACGTTGCCATGAAAAACGCCATGCGCCAGGCGCCTGATGTCATCATGTTTGGTGAATTGCGCGACCGCGAAACCATGGAATTGGCCATGGACTACGCCGAAACCGGGCATTTTTGCCTGGCCACGCTACATGCCAACAGCGCCAACCAGGCGATGGACCGCATCATCAACTTCTTTCCCCAGGCACAGCGCAACCATGTATTGCAGGACCTCTCGCTCAATTTGCGCGCCATCGTCTCGCAGCGCCTCTTGCCACGCAAGGGCAGCAAAGGACGCCTAGCGGCGGTGGAAGTGCTCATCAACTCCCCGATGGTGGCCAGCCTGATCAAAAAGGGCGAGGTCGCCGAAATCAAAGAAATCATGAAAAAAAGCGGCGGCAGTGGCATGCAAACCTTTGACCAAGCCCTGTTTCTTTTGTACCGGGACGGGCGCATCAGCCTGGAAGATGCGCTGCACAATGCCGATTCACCCAACGATTTGCGCCTGGAACTACGCTTGCGCAGCACCAACGTCGATCCGGCCACGCTGATGGCCAACACCGGCGACATCAACATCGTCTAAAGTATGGTGATTCACCACTATGGAAGACAATTTTTATGCCCGCTTCTGCCGTCAACCCCAAAACCTATGCCCCCGCGCCGGCCCAATCGGTCGCTTTTTTGGGGCTGGGCGTGATGGGCCTGCCCATGGCCGGTCATTTGGCGCTGGCCGGCCACCGTGTCACGGTCTACAACCGCAGCCCCGCCAAAGTGCAGGCCTGGCTGGCCGAGTTCGGCGGTGCGCCTAGCACCCGGGGCGCCCACGCCAGCGCCCCTACGCCCCGTGAAGCGGCCCAGGGCGCCGACATCGTGTTTTGCTGCGTCGGCAACGACGCCGATTTGCGCAGCGTGACCGAAGGGTCCGACGGCGCCTTTGCTGGCATGCACGCCGGCGCCATCTTTGTAGACCACACCACCGCCTCGGCCAGCATTGCGCGCCAATTGCACGCCAGCGCCAAGGCGGCGGGCCTGGGTTTTGTAGATGCACCGGTCTCGGGCGGCCAGGCGGGTGCGCAAAACGGCATGCTCACCGTTATGTGCGGCGGAGATGCGACCGCGTTTGAGGTGGTACAAGCCACCGGCATGGCGTTTTCGCGTGCATTTACGCTTTTGGGCGAGAGCGGGGCTGGCCAGTTGGCCAAAATGGTCAACCAAATCGCCATCGCGGGCTTGGTGCAAGGTCTGAGCGAGGCCGTCGCCTTCGGTATGAAAGCGGGACTGGACATGGCGCAGGTGCTCGATGTGATCGGCAAAGGCGCAGCGCAAAGCTGGCAAATGGACAACCGCGGAAAAACCATGGTGGCTGACCAATTTGACTTCGGCTTTGCCGTGGACTGGATGCGCAAAGATTTGGGCTTGGTGCTCGACGAGGCCAAGCGCAATGGCGCACGCTTGCCGGTGACTGCACTGGTGGACCAGTTTTATGCCGACGTGCAGTCCATGGGCGGTCAGCGCTGGGACACCTCCAGTCTGATCAAGCGGCTGCGCTGAGCCGCTGCGCGCCCGGCAGGCGCCGCCCGCCTTGCTTGTTACTTCGGTGCAGGCGAAGGCTGCAGGCGGGCCAGCTCATCTTCGCTGATTGGCTCGTGCACCAAAACGACTTTTTTCACGCCAGTGACGCCACTGACCAGACTAGCAACGCGCTTGGACTCGCGCGGGGTAATGCGCCCCATCACAAACACCACACCACGCTCGACGGTAATTTTGAAGGCATTGGAGATCAGGTCCTTGGTGTCGAGCAATTCGGCCTTGATGCGGCCCGAAATAATGATGTCGCTCGAACGCTCGCTTAGCGAGGTAATCGGCATGACACCGATTTCATTCCAGGTCGTGGTGACGTTTTCGATGTCGCGCACCAGATCGGCCACTCTTTCTTTGTCCTGAGGGTTGGGCGCCTCGCCCGTCAGTAGCACTTTGCGGTTGTAGCTGACCACGTTGACGTGGACTTTTTCGCCCAAGGTGTCGCGAATGCGGTTGCTTGCTTTGAGTTCGATGCCCTGGTCCTCGACCAAGGCGCCCGAGGTGCGCCGGTCAGTGACGACAAACCCGGTCATCAACGCACCGCCCGCAGCCAATGGAAAGCAGCCGCTCAAGGACGCGGCGACTCCGGCCAAAGCACCAAGCACCACCAATTTGTTAAAAATCGTTTTCATTAGCTATTTTCCCTGTCACCCATCAACTGGACATCGACCCCATCGCAAATGCAATGGAGCACCAAAATATGTACTTCCTGGATGCGCGCCGTGCGCTCATGCGGCACGCAAATATGCACATCGGTATCACGCAGCGCCTGCGCCATCTTGCCGCCAGATCGACCGGTCAGGGCCACGACGACCATGTCGCGCTGGTGCGCCGCCTCGATGGCCGCCAGCACATTGGCCGAATTGCCGCTGGTAGAAATCGCCAGCAAAACGTCACCGGCCTGGCCCAGTGCGCGCACCTGGCGCGAAAAAATCGCATTGAAATCGTAGTCGTTGGCGATCGCCGTGAGGATGGAACTATCGGTGGTTAGCGCGATGGCGCCCAACTCGGGCCGCTCGCGTTCAAAACGGCCAACAAACTCTGCCGAAAAATGCTGCGCATCCGCCGCCGAACCGCCATTGCCACAGGCCAGCACTTTACCGCCACTGGTCACGCTGGCCAAAATCGCCTGAATGGCATCGGCAATCGGCTTGCTGAGCACTTGAGCAGCCTGGTATTTCAGGTCCGCGCTGTCAATGAAATGTTGTTCGATTCGTTGTTCAAGCATGGGCGCAATGATAACCGCGCAGACACTGGTGCTGCGGGGGCGGCACGGGGCCGGCTTAGGCTGCGTCAAAGGCGGCAGGTAGCCACAAAAGACCTTGCGCGCTGCGCTCAATGACATCAAAACGGCATGGCGGCAGGCTGCGCCAGCGCAAAAGATAGTGCTGCGCCGCCCGAATAATGCGCTGCTGCTTGACCCGTCCCACGCTGGCCGCGCCACCGCCAAACTGCCCGGAGGCACGGCTGCGCACCTCCACGAAAACCAAAGTGCCGTCCGGCGCGCGCATGACCAGGTCAATCTCGCCGCCGCCACGCCCCGGCATCCGATAATTGCGCGCCAAAAGGCGCAAACCGCGCGCCTGCAAATAGGCCAGCGCCTCGTCTTCCGCTGCATCGCCAATGCTTTTGCTGCTAGGCTGGTGCTTATTGCCCGAAAGAAAGCCTTTTTGTGATTGCGTCATTTCGCTCCGCCCTGCAGGCTGCACACCAGGCAGCCGGTGCCCAGGATTATCCGCAAAGCGCCCTCTATGTGGTGGCTACGCCGATTGGTAATTTGGCCGATATCAGCCTGCGTGCATTGCAGGTTTTGGGCCTGGCCGACGTCATCGCCTGCGAGGACACGCGCCACACCCACAGCCTGCTGCGCGCCTATGGCATCGACAAAAGCAGCGCCCAGTTACTGGCCTTGCACCAGCACAACGAGAGCGAAGCGGCGCACAGCGTCATTGCGCGCCTGCGCGCCGGCCAGCGCGTGGCCTATGTGAGCGACGCGGGCACCCCCGGCATCAGCGACCCCGGTGCGCGCCTGGTCGCCCTGGTGCGCGCGCAAGATTTGCGCGTGGTGCCGCTGCCGGGCGCCAGCAGCATCACCACCTTACTCAGTGCGGCGGGCGTGCTACACGACATTGTGGGGGAGACCGGTTTTGTGTTTGCGGGCTTTTTGCCCTCCAAGGCCGCCGAGCGGGCGCAGGCCATCGGCGCGCTGGCGGCGCAAACACGTGCTTTTGTGCTGCTGGAAGCGCCACACCGTATCGAGGCCTTGGCACTGGCGCTGGCGCCTTTGGGGGAGCGGCAGGTCACGCTGGGGCGCGAACTGACCAAGCAGTTTGAACAAATCGCCACGGTGCGTGCCGACGCGCTGGCCGCCTGGCTTGCGGCCGACGCCAACCGCTTGCGCGGCGAATTTAGTCTGGTCGTACACCCGGGCCAGGCCGACGTTGCCGCCGACGATGACCGGGTTTTGCGCCTACTTTTGGCGCATTTGCCCCTGAAAACCGCCGTCAAACTGGCCAGCGAAATCAGCGGGCAGGCACGCAACAGCTTGTACGAACGCGCTTTGGCGCTCAAAGGTGGCGGCGGGGACGCGGGCGCGCCCGAGGACCCGGCAGCGCCCTAAACCCGGCGGGCCAGTTCGGCCGCTTTGCCGGTGTAGCTGGCCGGGCTCATGGCCAGCAAGCGTGCTTTTTCTTCGGGCGGGATGGCCAGGCCTTCGATAAAGCCTTGCATCAGGGCCTGCGTCATGGCTTGGCCCCGGGTGAAGGCCTTGAGTTGCTCATAGGGCTGGGGCAGGCCGTAGCGGCGCATCACGGTTTGGATGGGCTCGGCCAGCACTTCCCAGGCCTCGTCCAGGTCGGCGGCGATGGCGGCGGTATTGATTTCGAGCTTGCCCAAGCCGGCCATCATGGACTGGTAAGCCAGCACCGCGTAGCCCAGCGCGACGCCGATATTGCGCAACACGGTGGAGTCGGTCAGATCGCGCTGCCAGCGGCTGATGGGCAGTTTTTCGCTCAGGTGGCGCAGCATGGCGTTGGACAGGCCCAAGTTGCCCTCGGCGTTTTCAAAGTCGATGGGGTTGACTTTGTGCGGCATGGTGCTGGAGCCAACCTCGCCGTCGCGCAATTTTTGCTTGAAATAGCCCAGCGACACATAGCCCCACACATCGCGCGACCAGTCGATCAAGATGGTGTTGGCGCGCGCCACCGCGTCAAAC
This sequence comes from Comamonas sp. lk, assembly GCA_945861345.1. Taxonomy (GTDB): domain Bacteria; phylum Pseudomonadota; class Gammaproteobacteria; order Burkholderiales; family Burkholderiaceae_C; genus Allorhodoferax. The sequence continues at coordinate 20,507 of CAMATX010000011.1, read as the reverse complement.
AACTCGGCCATGTAGTCGTGCGGCTCGATCTGGATGCTGTAGGGCTGAAACACCAGGCCCAGGCCCAGCGGTTCGGGTGACTCCACCACGCGCTTGGCAAAAGCTTCCCAGTCAAAATCCGGCCAGGCGGAAAGATGCGCGTTGTAGTTGCCCACGGCGCCATTCATTTTGCCCAGGATGTGCACGTTGGCGATCTTCTCGCAGGCCGCTTGCAGACGCACGACGACGTTGGCGATTTCTTTGCCCACCGTGGTGGGGCTGGCGGTTTGGCCATGGGTGCGGCTGAGCATGGGCACCTCGGCATAGGCGTGGGCCATGTCGCGCAGCATCAATACCAAGCGGTCCAACTGGGGCAAAAGCACCGTGGCGCGTACGGCGCGCAGTTGCAGGGCGTGGCTGGTGTTGTTGATGTCCTCGCTGGTGCAGGCGAAGTGCACAAACTCGCTGGCCGCGAGCAGCTCGGGGCGGGCCTCAAATTTGGATTTAAGCCAGTACTCCACCGCCTTGACGTCATGGTTGGTGGTTTTCTCGATGGCCTTGATAGCCTCGCCGTCGGCCTGCGAAAAGTTCTTTACCAAACCGAGTAAATAGGTGCGCGCACCGGCCGACAAGGGCTTAAATTGCGCGAAGCCGGCATCGCTCAAGGCGATAAACCAGGCAATCTCGACCTGCACCCGCCGGTGCATATAGCCCAGCTCGCTGGTCAGGGGGCGCAGGGCATCGAGCTTGCTGGCGTAGCGTCCGTCCAGCGGGGAAATGGCGGTTATCGGGGAGAAAGTCATCATCAGATTGTAGGCTTTTCACCTGTATAGAATGCCACCTCCTTAGCTGCTATGACCCACCGTATGAAATTGATAGGCTCACTGTCCAGCCCCTATGCGCGCAAAGTGCGCATCGTGATGGCGGAAAAAAAACTGGACTATGAATTTGTCGCAGAGGACGTCTGGTCGGCCAGTACACGCATTGGCGCCTCCAATCCCCTGGGCAAAGTGCCCTGTTTGGTGATGGAAGGCGGCGAAGCGCTGTTTGACTCGCGCGTCATCGTCGAGTACCTGGACGCGCTCTCGCCGGTCGGCAAACTCATTCCCAACACTGGGCGCGCCCGCGCCGAGGTAAAAACCTGGGAGGCTCTGGCCGACGGCGTGCTCGATGCCCTCATCCTGGCCCGCTTAGAAGCCACCTGGGCTGGTCGCACCGATGGACAGCGAAGCCAAGCCTGGATTGACCGGCAAATGTCCAAAGTGGACGCCTCTCTTGCGGCCATGTCCAGCGGCTTGGCCGAGCGCGCGTTTTGCTCGGACATCCACCTCACACTCTCGGACATTGCAGTGGGCTGCGCGCTGGGCTACCTGGATTTTCGTTTCGCCCACATCGACTGGCGCACCCGCCATCCCAACCTGGCCAAGCTGTATGAAAAGCTGGCCCAACGTGCCAGCTTTGCCGACACCCTACCGAGCTAAAGCGCGGCCTTAACCGGCCTTAGGTCTGCGCCCGGCGTTTGAGCCAGCGCATCAGGCCCCCCAGCAGGGGCAGCTTTTCATACAGCTCTTCGGCTGCATCCCAATAGTCGCGGTGCACGGCGACTTTTCCCTCCGCATCAAACACCACATGGGTGGCGCCCACAATCAGGCGCTGCGCATCGGGCTGGAAACTGCGAAAAGCAAAGTGAAAATCCCAGGTCAAAAATGCCTGGTTGCCCTGCAGCACCTGGCCCGTCACCACAAAGCGCGGCGCGTGCATGGCGACAAACATGTGCGAAAAAATGCCCTCGATCGGGGCCAAGCCCCGCACCTCGTTAAACGGGTCTTTAAAGTAGGCATCACTGGCGTAATACATCGGCAGTTCGGCTACCGAGGCGGGTGTTATCGTTTCAAACCAACGCACCAGCGCGGCCAGTTCTGCGCTGCGCTGCGCCTGCGGGTCCGGGGTGAAAGTGGGTGTGCTCATGTGGTGGTTTTGCGGGCAAAGTAAAAATACCAGCGATCTGGCAGGATGCGCAGCAGCTGCATCCAGATGGTAAAGCGGCGCGGAAAGTGGATTTCAAAATGTCCAAGCGCCCAGCCCCGCACCATCGCTTGGGCCGCCTGCGCCGGGCTCAGAAGCGCGGGCATGGTGAAGTCGTTTTGCGCGGTCAGCGGCGTATCGACAAAACCGGGGTTGACGACCGAGACCCCCAGGCCTTTGTCGTGCAGGTCTAAGTGCAGGTTTTCGGCCAGGTTGGTCAGCGCCGCTTTGGTTGGCCCGTAAGCCAGGCTGTTGGACAGTCCGCGGTAGCCGGCCACACTAGAGACCAGGCAGATGTGGCCCTGACCGCGCTGGCGCATGGCGGGAAGCACGGTCTCCAGCATAAAGAGTGCGCCCTCATAGTTCACTCGCAGATGCTGTTGCATCACGTCCACATCCATCGCGTCGGCCCGCATGGGCTGGTAGGCGCCAGCGCAATAGACCACGCAGTCCAGCGCTTGCTGCGCCAGCAATTGCTGCGCGGCCGCCTGCATGGCGGCGCGATCGGTGCTGTCGAGCGTTAGCGCCTGGCTGCTGGGGTGCTCTGCCACAAATGCCTGCAAGGCTGCGCCATTGCGCGCTGAAACGGTCACCCGAGCGCCTAGCGCATGCAGCGCTGCGGCCGTCGCCCGGCCAATGCCGCTGCTGGCACCAATCACCCAGACCGACTGGCCTTGCCATTGACGGATAGGCGGATTGAGGGGGGGGAGCCAGGCCATACGCTTAAGGCTTGTAAAAACTTAAGGTGACCTCGCCCAAGGGCAGGCCAAACTTGCGCATGCTTGCTTTGTTGAGCATGACGCGCTCATTGACCAGGTACATCCAATCGTCCATTTGCACATGGTAGATGCTGCCGTCTACCGGCAGGGCCAAGGTGTAGCTCCAGTGAAAGGCATTGCCCACGGTGCGCCCTTGGGCGATGCCAACCACATCGTCGGCGCGGCCGGTGTAGGTCCCGTCGGGGCCGGCGCGCAGGTGCCAGATGCGCTTTTGCACGCTGCCGTCGGCGTAGGTGAAGTCCTCGTCCAGCGTACCCTCGTCACCCTGCCAGGTGCACACCATGCGCACGCTAAAGCGTTTGACCACCGTGCCGCTGTAGTCGCTGAACATGCCGTGCGCCTGCAGCGTGCCATTGAAGTAGCTGCGCAAATCGAGTTGCGGCTTCTCGTTGGCGTAGCTGGCCAGTTGCTGCCCCGCGCAGCCGCCCAAAGTGGCCACGGCCGCAGCGCTGGCGCCGGCACTGATAAAGAGTCTTCGTTTCATCAATAGTCCTTTTAAAACCAAGTGGGGCCTAGGGCGCAGCGCCTAGCAGCTGCGCGCGCAAAGCGGGCTCGCTGCTGGCAGGGCTGAGCCAGATGGCAAAAAATGCGCGGCCCAGCTCGGGGTCATCCCAGGCGGTGCGCAACTGGCCGTTGACATAAAAGGCGGCACCCTGTCCGGGCCGGTGCACGCCGGTAATTCGGTCGCCCGGTTTGACCGATGGAAAGGCGGCTTTAAGCGGGGGCGTCCATATCGCCTCGCGCTGGGATGTCAAACTGCCCAGGCGGCGCATCTCGCGCACCGAGGCCTCGACGAGCACCTCCGTGCTGAGGCTGCGCAAATAGTTCAGCTCCAACGCAAACGCCGCCTCGCCGTAACGCGCCGCCCGAAACTCGGCAGGCGTCCACAAGCGCGCCTCGTACAGGTCAAAAGCCAAAAACCGCATGCGCCCACTGCCTTGCAAGCGTGGCGAGTCGAACTCGCGCAGCACCTCGGCGGGCGCGGGGCTGGCCGGCGCAATGCTTTGGGCTGGCGCCAAGGCTGGCAGCAAGGCCAGGGCAGCCACTTGCAATGCGGCGCGGCGCGGCACTTGCATGAGGGCGCGGTACGCCAGGGGTGTCTTAGCTGCGCGCATCGGGCTTACGCAAGGTGTACTGGACGACATCGATGTTGTCCTCGAGAAATGCTGCTTCGCAATAGGCCAGGTAAAACTCCCAGATGTGCATAAAGCGCTGGTCAAAGCCCTGGGCCAGCACCTCGGTGCGCCGCGCCATAAACACCTCGCGCCAGTGCTGCAGCGTGGTGGCGTAGTCATGGCCAAAAGCGTGTTCCTGCACCACCTCTAGGCCAGCGGCCTGCGCCTGCGCACGCACCTCCGACGGGCTGGGCAGGCAGCCGCCCGGAAAGATGTACTGCTGAATAAAGTCGGTGGACTCCAGATAGCGCTCAAACAATGCGTCATCGATCACAATGCTTTGGATACAGGCCTTGCCGCCGGGCTTGAGCATGCGCGCCACCGTCTCAAAATAGGTCGGCCAGTAGCTCTGGCCCACCGCCTCGATCATTTCGATGGAGCACACGGCGTCGTAGGGCCCGTCGTCGATATCACGGTAGTCTTGCAAACGCAGATCGGCGCGCTCGGCGCAGCCCAGCCGCTGCAGGCGGGCGCGGGCAAAGTCCAGTTGCTCGGTGCTCAGCGTCACACCCGTGACCTGGGCGCCAAAGTCCATGCAGGCCATTTCGGCCAGCGCCCCCCAGCCGCAGCCAATCTCCAGCACGCGCTGGCCGGGGCCAATGCCGCTTTGCTCCAAGGCCCGGCGCACTTTGGCGCTTTGCGCCTGCGAGAGGCTTTGGCTGGTATCGCCGGCAAACAAGGCCGAGGAGTAGTTCATGGTCGGGTCCAGCCACAGCGCATAAAAGTCGTTGCCCAGGTCGTAATGGGCATGGATGTTTTTGCGGCTGTTGCTGCGCGTATTGCGCTTGAGCAGGTGCTTGATGCGGTAGGCCAAACGCCCCCACCAGCTGCCAAAAATCACCCGGTCGACTTCGGCGCGGTTTTGCACCAGCACGCGCAGCAAGAGGGTGAGATCGGGGGTACTCCAGTCGCCGTCGATAAAACTTTCGGCAAAGCCAATGTCGCCCGATTTAAGGGCGCCGGTCATGGCGTTCCAGTTTTTGAGGTGCAGTGTGGCATGGGGCGCTGCCTCGCCGCCAAAGCGCTGCACGCTGCCGTCGGGCAAATGCAAGGTCAGGCTGCCGTGGCGCATGCTGCTTAACAACTTGAGCACCGTGCGCGCCGCAGCGGGGATGCGCCCGGGCGCGGTGCTTGCGGCGGTGCCCGAGGTGGCAGAGAGTTTGGCGGTCGATCGGTTCATGTTGCGAAAGATCAGAAGTGAATGGGCAAAGGCGCTAGCGGCTGACAAAGTCGGCCGGCGGCGGGGGTTGGCGGAAAAATGGCACGCGTTTGATCCACAGGCGCAGCGCCTGCCAGTGGATGCGCCCGACCACGGCCAGCGTCATCAGCGGGTAGCGCCACAGCGCCTGCCGCATGGCCTGGCGGGTGAGCGGCTGCAAATTCCCACTGACACTGGTTTGCAAAACGGCGCCGCGCGCATCCTCGTAGTCCACCCGCGCCACGGTGCGGTCGCCGGCGGCATTGACCATCAGGCGAAAGCGGTACTGGCCTTGCACAGCACAGAACGGCGAGACATGGAAGACTTTATCGGCCCGCAACTCCTGGCCCCAGTGCGGCTGGTCCAGCAAATAGCAATGGCGCTCGCCAAAGGTGTTGTTGACCTCGACGAGCACCGCGCGCAAACTGCCGTCCATCCGGTGGCAGTACCAAAAACTCACCGGCTTAAAGGTAAATCCCAGCACGCGCGGGAAGCAATGCAGCCAGATCTCGCCATCCGCATCGTCCAAGCCCTCGGACTGCAACAGTTCCCGCAACCAGGCCAGCGCGCCGCCCTGCGCCGGGCCGCGTCCGTCACCATGGTCGCAGTCATAAAAGCTCAGGGGCGCAAAGCGGTTGCGTGCCAGCGGACCGCCGTCCTGGGCGAGGCGGTGCATGGGGAGCATCAAAAAATAGGTGGCATAGGCAAAAGCGTGGCGCGCCGGCTGCAAGCGGGTGTGGCGTACCTGGCCAAAGCCTATCTGCGGACCGCCGTGCAGCGCCATGTTTAACCCCCCTGGACCGCTGGCTGCAGCGCAGCGCGTGCCGCCGACAGCCCCGAGGCCAAACCGTCTTCATGAAAACCATAGCCTGCCCAGGCGCCGCAAAAGTAGGTGTGGCGCTGGCCCTGAACCGTAGGCAGCCGCTTTTGCGCCTCGATGGCCGCCAGGTCGAACACCGGGTGCGCGTAGTCAAAACGGCCATGCACCGTGGACGGGTCGATGGGCGCATCCGGGTTGAGCGAGACGATCACCGGCTGCGCGAAGGGCAAGGGCTGCAGGCGGTTGATGAGGTAATGCAGACACACCGCACTTTGGGTACCGGGCGCGCCTGCCTGCGGCGGCGCAGCGTGGTAATTCCAGGCCGCCCAGGCCTTGGGGCGCCGGGGCAGCACCGAGGCATCGGTGTGCAAGACCACCGTGTTGGGGTGGTAGGCGATGGCGCTGAGCACCGCACGCTCGGCCACGCTGGCGTCGGCCAGCAAGGCCAGCGCCTGGTCGCTGTGGGTGGCGACGATGACTTTGTCAAAACGCTCTGTCTGGTCTTGCACGCGCACGAGCACACCATCGTCCTCGCGCTTGAGCCACTGCACGGGGGCGTTTAGGCGTTTGTCGGCGACACCTGCAACGATTTTTTCAACGTAGCGCCGCGCGCCGCCGGGCACGGTGCGCCACTGGGGACGGTCGGTCAGCTGGATCAGGCCGTGGTTGTGGCAAAAGCGCACCATGGTGGCCACCGGAAAAGCCAGCATCTGCTCTGTGGGGCAGCTCCAGATGCAGGCCAGCATGGGCAGGAAATACCAGTCGCGAAACTCTTGCGAGAAGCGGTGCTGGTCCAAAAACTGGCCCAGCGGCTGCAAGAGCGCGGCGTCTTGGTCGCTGAGCGCCAGTGCAGTGGCCATGCGGTTAAAGCGCACCACATCGGCCAGCATGCGCCAAAACCTTGGGCGCAGCAGATTGCGCCGCTGCGCAAACACGCCATCGAGCGAGGTGCCGCACCACTCCAGCGCCGGGCTGCCAGGCCGGGCAGCGGTTTGCACCGAAAACGACATATCGGAGGCGGCGCTCTCGATACCGAGCTCGGCAAACAAGGCGATCAGCTGCGGGTAGGTGCGGTCGTTAAACACCAAAAAGCCGGTGTCCACCCCGTGCGTTACCGGCCCCTGGGGCGTGTCCAGGCGAACATCCACCGTGTGGGTGTGGCCGCCAAAGTAGTCGCCCGCCTCCAAAAGCGTGATCTCGGCCTGGCCACGCAGCGCGTAGGCGGCGGCCAAACCCGAGATTCCAGAGCCAATAACAGCGATTTTCATAGGGAGACCTGCATAAGAGTACTATACAGTACGAGCGCGACTGGTCGGTATTATTTTGTAACTGCCAGTTCTCTTGCCCCGCCGCCAAGTGGGGTGGAGCCTGACCCGGGCCTAAAATCTGGCCCACTAGAAAGGTTGACATGCTGTACCCGGAACTCTTCAGACAACTGGAATCAGTCCGCTGGGACATGGAGCGCGACATCCCCTGGTCTAGCTTTGACGGCGCCGCCCTGAGCGACGAGCAGGCCCTGACCATCAAGATGAATGCGATCACCGAGTGGTCGGCCCTGCCCGCCACCGAAATGTTTTTGCGCGACAACCGGGGCGACAGCGATTTTTCGGCCTTTATGTCCATCTGGTTTTTCGAGGAACAAAAGCATTCTTTGGTGCTCATGGAGTACCTGCGCCGCTTTCGGCCCGAGCTGGTGCCCACCGAGGCGGAGCTGCACAATGTGCGCTTTGAGTTCGACCCGGCCCCGCCGCTAGAGACCTTGATGCTGCATTTTTGCGGCGAAATCCGGCTCAACCACTGGTACCGCCGGGCAAGCGAATGGCATACCGAGCCCGTCATCAAAGTGATTTACACGCGGCTCAGCCAAGACGAGGCCCGCCACGGCGGCGCCTACCTCAAGTACATGAAGCGGGCTATCCAAAACGTCGGGCTAGAGGCCAAAAGCGCGTTTGCCAAGGTCGGCGTGCTCATGGCCAGCGCCCGGCGCACCGCCCAGGCGCTGCACCCTACCAATTTGCATGTGAACAAAGCCCTCTACCCGCTAGACACCGTGCAAAGCCGCCTGCCCGACCCCGATGGGCTGGCGCAATGGCTGGACAGCCAAATTCGTTTTGACGCCACCTGGGAAAACAAGGTGGTCGAGCGCATACTGCACAACATGAGCCTTTTAATGGAACACAGCTTTGCCACCGTGCAAGAGCTCAACAAATACCGCAAATCCCTGGCCCGCGAACTAGGCGCCAGCCCCGACGACGGCGCCGCCAGCGGGCTTAACGGATGAGCGACATCCCTGCTGCAGCGGGGCCGGCGATGCTGGGCAAACTCTGCGCGCGCGAGGCGCTGGGCCAAACGCTGGCCACGCTGCCCCGGCCCTGGGTGTTTACCAACGGCGTGTTTGACGTGCTGCACCGCGGCCATGTGGTTTACCTGGCACAGGCACGGGCGCTAGGGGCCAGCCTGATCGTGGGCCTGAACACCGACGCCTCGGTACGCCGCCTGGGCAAGGGCGACGACCGCCCGCTCAACAATGAAATGGACCGCGCCATCGTGATGGCCAGCCAAGAGGCCGTGAGCTTGGTGACTTGGTTCGACGAATTCACGCCCAAAGCGCTGATTGCCCAGATCCGCCCGGATATTTTGGTCAAGGGCGGCGACTACAACATGGACGTGCTGCCCGAAACAGCGCTGATGCATTCCTGGGGCGGCAAGGCGCTGGCGCTGCCTTTTGTGGCGGGCTACTCTACGACTGCGCTGGTGAAGAAGATTCGGGCGCAGGGTGCTTGAGTCCCTCATTGCGAGATTTTTGCCAATGGATCGGAGACCCTCGTATGACGCGTTCCGACCCAACGCACGCGTTAACGTAGGGTGACTTGTTGCTCTTGGGCTGGCAGTGATGGCGCGTACCGTTTTTTTGGCTTCAAGGGTTAGCCATTATTTGTGCGTGAGACCGCTGGTCGAGCAATAGGAAACCGAATGGAAACAGCAATTACTGGAGGCTGCATGTGTGGCACTGTGCGTTATGCAGTACATGGGCCACTGCGCCAAATCGTAGCCTGCCATTGCGAGCAATGTCGCAGAAGCAGCGGTCATTTCGTGGCGGCCACCGCATGTCGACGCTCCAACTTTGAACTGTTAAGCCAGGAGACGCTAGCGTGGTACAGCGCAGTAAAAGGCTTTCGCAGAGGCTTTTGCAACCGCTGCGGCTCCAGCCTATTTTTTGAAGAGACGGATGGCGAGCGAGTGTCGATTGCCGCGGGCAGTCTGGACAAACCGCAGGGACTCAAGATAGCGGCGCACATCTACACGGATGAGGCGGGCGATTATTACGAGATTGACCCAGGTGTTCCGCAAAGTGTTGACCACGGGCATCATGTGATGTTGCCTTGAAGCCCGCCCAGGGGACCTTCAGAGCCTAGCCCCAACCCGACTTGGGCATACCCTTCACCCCATCCGCGGCATATCCACCACGCGCAAAGTCACCGTGGCTATAGCGCATACCTTGGCCTCACCCGCGCGCGTGGAGGTCACGCTGACGGACACCACGCACAAGGTGCTTCCCGTCTGCACACATTGGGCCGTCGCGCTGATCTTCTCGCCATTGGCCGGCGCCAGGTAGTTGATGTGCAAATCCACCGTCACCGCAATCTTGCCGGGGGCCAAGGTCGTGGTGGCCGCAGCGCCTGCGCAATGGTCGGCCAGGCCTGCCAGCACACCGCCGTGGAACGACCCGCTGAACTGCAACAGCTCGGGCTTTCTGGCCAACGCCAGCGTCACGGTTCCTACTTCAGCCGCTACGACCTCCACCCCTGCGGCGTGCGTAAATCCGCTGGCGGCGGTGACCTTTTTTAGCAAATCGATCATTTCCATTGGTAGATCCTCATTAATTGCATGGTTTGCCAGCAAACCCTCATTTTGAAATATCTGTGGAGGCCCCGTCACGGGCCAGAGGCCCTGCGGTGCTAGGCCACCGCAGCCGTTTGCGCTAACGGCGCAAAACTGTGCGCGCTGCCGATAGGCCAGTGGTGCTGGTAGACGGCAGGCAAGCCAGTCAGCGTGTCTTTGAGCAAACTGCCCTCAGGAATTTCGCGCAACAAGGCGTGCGCCAGGCTATCGACCGAATGGTCGCCGGTGCGGCGCACGATGTGGTGGGCGTTGATCTGGTTGGGATGCTGCACGCCGGCCGCTTGCACCAGCTCTTTGAGCGCATGCAAGGTGTTTTGGTGGAAGTGGTAGACACGCTCGGACTTATCGCCCACCACCAGGGCCTGCTGGCGCAGCGGGTCTTGGGTCGTCACGCCTGTGGGGCAGTTGCCGGTGTGGCAGGCCTGCGCCTGGATACAGCCGATGGCAAACATAAAGCCGCGCGCGCTATTGCACCAGTCGGCGCCCAAAGCCATCAGGCGGGCAATGTCAAAAGCGCTGACCACTTTGCCGGCGCAGCCGATTTTGATGCGATCGCGCAAGCCCGCGCCGCGCAAAGTGTTGTGCACCAGAATGAGCCCCTCTTGCAGGGGCGAGCCCACATGGTCGATGAACTCCAGAGGCGCCGCGCCGGTGCCGCCTTCGGTGCCATCCACCACAATAAAGTCGGGCGTGATGCCGGTGTGCAGCATCGCTTTGACTATGCCAAACCACTCCCAAGGGTGGCCTACGCAGAGCTTAAAACCGGTGGGCTTACCGCCCGAGAGTTCGCGCAGACGCGCAACAAACTCCATGAGCTCGACGGGCGTGCTAAAGGCGCTGTGCGCCGCCGGTGAGACGCAGTCCACGCCCACCGGCACACCGCGCGCTTGGGCGATTTCGAGCGTCACCTTAGGGCCGGGCAGAACGCCGCCATGGCCAGGCTTGGCACCTTGGCTGAGCTTGATCTCGATGAGCTTGACTTGCGGATCACGCGCATTGGCCTGGAATTTATCGGGATTGAAGCTGCCATCGTCATTGCGGCAGCCAAAGTAGCCCGAGGCCACTTCCCAAATCAGGTCGCCGCCATGCTTGCGGTGATGGATAGAAATCGAGCCCTCGCCCGTGTCATGCGCAAAGCCGCCGCGCTTGGCGCCGGCGTTGAGCGCAGCAATGGCATTGGCCGACAGCGCCCCAAAACTCATGGCCGAAATATTGAATACGCTGGCACGGTAGGGCTGGGCGGTATCGGGACCGATGGTGATGCGAAAGTCATGCGTGTCCACCGTGGTCGGCGCCATGGAGTGCGTCATCCACTCGTGGCCGTTGGCCCCGGTGTCCAACTGCGTGCCAAAGGGGCGCTTGTCAGACTCGCCCTTGGCGCGCTGGTAGACCAAAGAACGCTGGCCGCGCGAAAACGGCGCCGCTTCGTTGTCGCTCTCGATGAAATACTGGCGGATTTCGGGGCGGATAAATTCCAACAAAAAGCGCATATGCCCGATGACCGGATAGTTGCGCAAAATCGCCCGCTTGTTTTGCATGAGGTCGTGAAAGCCGGTACCCACCAAGTAGCCTAGTACCAGCACGGGAAGCACATGTCCGCCAATCGCCCAATCGGCGCAAGCCAGCGCAAAACCCAACAAACACAGCGTAAAAGCCAGGTAGCGCAGGGGGAAAATGGAGTGGAAAAACTTCAGCAACATGGAGTCTCCTCGTTATAAAGAGGCCACTGCAGGCCCTGGACCGAACCATAACAGCATCGCCAAAGTGCCCATCGTCAGGGCAATCAGCCCGTCCAGCACCCGCCAGGCCAGGGGCTTGGCAAAGACCGGGCGCAGCAGGCGGGCGCCAAAACCCAGCGCCGCAAACCAGGCCAGGCTGGCCAAGGCGGCGCCCAGACCAAACCACGCATTGGCCGGCGCGGCCCAGGCATTGGCCAGTACGCCTACCAATACCACCGTGTCCAAATAGACGTGGGGGTTTAAAAAAGTAAAGCCTGCGCACAGTGTCAAAGCAGCGCGCAAAGGCAGCGCTGGCGCGTCAAAAGGCGTCAAGGTGCCGGGCCGCAGCGCCCGGCGCGCCGCCAGCAGCGCGTAGCCAACCAAAAACACCGCCCCACCCCAGCGCGCCCACAGCAACGCCTGCGGATGCAGTTGCACCAATGCACCGGCCCCGGCCACGCCAGCGGCGATCAGCAAAGCATCCGAGAGGCCGCAAAACAGCACCAGCGCCAGCACATGCGAACGCAAAATCCCCTGGCGCAGCACGAACGCGTTTTGCGAGCCAATGGCCACGATCAGACCTAGGCTCGTGGCAAAGCCGGTGGCAAAGGGCTCGATCATGCGCTGCTGTGCAACAAGTCCATCAAGGTGCGCAAACTGTGCTCTACGGTGGCACTGCGCACAGCGGCACGCCCGCCGTCAAAGCGCTGGCACTCGCTGTGCAGGCCGCCAGGTGTGGCCCAGGCAAACCACACGGTGCCCACCGGCTTGTCGGCGCTGCCGCCTGTAGGCCCGGCCACGCCAGTAACGGCTACTGCGCACTGGGCATGCGCATGGGCTAGCGCGCCTTGCGCCATGGCGCGCGCTACGGCTTCGCTGACGGCGCCATGCGTGGCGATCAGGCCGGTCGGTACACCCAATAGCTCGGTTTTGGCGGCGTTGGAATAGCTGACAAAGCCCCGCTCAAACCAGGCGCTGGAGCCAGCCAGATCGGTGCAGGCGGCGGCGATCATGCCGCCGGTGCAGCTCTCGGCGCTGGCCAACATCCAGCCGCGCGCGGTCAGCAGCGCAGCCAGTTGCGCGACAAGATCGTCCACAGAAGCGTTCAGAGGGCTTGCCATAAAGCCATCACCAGCAAGGTGCAGCCAGCGGCCACCAAGTCGTCTAACAATATGCCCCAGCCGGCCTGGGCCCAGGGCCAACGCGCGGTGTCCGGGTTCAGACCGTGAAACAAACGGTCGGCCCAGCCCACCGGGCCGGGCTTGGCGGCGTCAAAAAAGCGAAACAGCACAAAAGCGGCCAATTGCGCACCAAAACTGGCAGGCGTAAGCAGCCACAGCACCAGCCAAAAAGCCAGCACTTCGTCCCAAACAATGCTGCCCGGATCGGGCACACCCATGTTTTTGGCTGTGACGCTGCACGCCCACCAGCCCACCACCAGCCCGACGGCCAGGGCGCAGCCCCACAGCGTGTCGGTCATCCAGGGGGTGAGGCACCAAAACGTGAGCCAGGCCCACAGCGTGCCGCAGGTGCCCGGCGCCATCGGGCTGAGCCCCGAACCAAAGCCCAGCGCCAGCACATGGGCCGGATGCGAGAGCATGAAAGCGGGGCTGGGGCGCACGGGCAAGCGCGGTCTTTAGGCTAAGGTGGCCAGATAGCTTTCAAGTTGTTTAAAGGTGCCGCCCCAGCCTTGGGCCATGCTTTCGTGGCCGGCGTCAAAGGTGGCGATTTCTTCGGGCGTGGCCTCAAAGGGCAGCCACTCCAGGTGCAGCGCGCTGCTGCCTGCGCCCTCTTCGGTCAAGGTAGTGGTGGCCATGGTGCGCAGCGGCCAGGTGGGCGACAGCGGATGGCGACTGAGGCCACCTTGCGCGTCAGAAAAGCCTTGAATAATGGATAAGCGCTGGGGCGCGTCGATGCCCAAAAACTCCCACTTACCCCACATTTGCGTACCGTCGAGCGCCTGCATGGCGTGCAAAAACCGGCCGCCCACCCGAAACTCCATGTCGTACGCCGGCATGGTGAAGCCTTGGGGCGCAAACCATTTGGACAAATGCTCAGGCTGGGTGTAGACCGCCCACAGCGTGGGGCGCGCTACCTGGAAGGTGTGTGAGAGGCGAAATGGCTTGGACATCCGGTTTCCTTCGATTCATCAGGTTGGCAAAAACCACTAAGGCCATGGTGGCGCTAGGGCGTGAAATGGTCAAACGATGCAAAGCTTGCCTGCAAGGGCGCGCCTTGTGCATCGACCAGGCGCAGGCCTGGCTCAGCCTCTATGGTAGCGATACGGGTGAGCGCCAGCGCCAGGGACTGCGCCAGCGCGTCCATGGCCAGGCGCTGGGCGGGTGCGGCGCAAAACACCAGCTCGTAGTCGTCACCGCCGGCTAGGACACATTGCAGCGCCAGTTCGGTGCCGTAAGTAGCGTCAAACTGCGCAGGGCCGCCAACACAGTGTTGACGCGTGGCCAGCAATGGCAGCACCTGAGAGACGTCCAGGCGCGCGCCGCAGCCCGAGCGCGCCAGGATGTGGCCCAGATCGCCCAGCAAGCCGTCGCTCAGATCGGCGCAGGCACTGGCCAGCGGACGCAGCGCCTGGCCCAGCGCCACGCGCGGCTGCGGCGCATCCAGACGCTGGCGCGCTTGTGCGAGCAATGCCGATGGTAACGGCGCCGTCAATGGCAGCTGGCCTTGCAGGGCGCGCAGCGCCAGCGCCGCATCGCCCAGGCTGCCGCTGACATACACATCGTCCCCCGTCTGGGCACCACTGCGCAGCAGGGCGCTGGTAGGCACCGGCAGCCGCGCAGCGTCCATGGGCACCTCACCCAGCACAGTGATGCAAATGGTCAGCGGTCCGCGCGTAGTGTCGCCGCCGATCAGCTCACACTGGTGGGCGTCCGCCAGCGCCAGCAAGCCCTCGGAGAAGGCCTGCAGCCAGGGTGCATCCACCTCGGGCAGCGACAAAGCCAGCGTAAAGGCCAGCGGACGGGCGCCGCAAGCGGCCAGGTCACTCAAATTGACGGCCAGGCTTTTGTGGCCCAAAAGGCGCGGATCGGTGTCGGGGAAAAAGTGACGACCTGCCACCAACATGTCGGTGGAAATGGCCAGCTGCATGCCCGGCGCGCTTTGGAGCAAGGCGCAGTCGTCGCCCACACCGAGCACCGCACGGGCGCTAGGACGGGTGAAATAGCGTTCAATCAGTGCAAATTCGCCAGACACGGGCAGGCCGCTGTCAGTGCAGCGTGCGTTTGCCACTGCCGGGGGTGGCGCTTAGGGCATCGAGCACAAACATGGGGATGTCCACGTCAAACTTCTCGCCGTCTTCGGCCACGCAGAAAAAGCTGCCGTGCATGGTGCCAGTAGGCGTGCGCAGGCGGGTGCCGCTGGTGTATTCAAAGCTTTGGCCTGGCTGCAGCAAGGGCTGTTGGCCGACCACGCCCAGGCCTTTGACCTTTTCGGTGTGGCCGTTGGCGTCGTTAACGTTCCAGCTGCGCGAGACGAGTTGAGCGGCCACCTCGCCGGTATTGGTCACGGTGATGGTGTACGCAAACACATACATGCCGTTTTGCGGCGCAGACTGTTGCGGCAGGTATTGGGGGCGCACGTCGACGCTGAGGCGGTAGAGCGAACTGGACTTGAACATGGGCGGATGCTACCGCCGAAAATCGGGTATGTTCAGCATATTGGGCCCATGACCCTGTAATTGACCCTGTAATTGACCTTATATTTGGCCCTGATAGACCCTGATCCCGAGACCGCGCCCATGACCTTTCGCATCGCCCCGTCCATTTTGTCCGCCGACTTTGCCCGCCTGGGCGAGGAAGTGCAAAGCGTGATTGCCGCTGGCGCCGACTGGATCCACTTTGATGTGATGGACAACCATTACGTGCCCAACCTGACCTTCGGGCCCATGATTTGCCAGGCCCTCAAGCCCCATGCGCGCACCGCAGCGGGCGTGGCCGTGCCCATTGACGTGCATTTGATGGTCTCGCCGGTCGATGCCCTGGCCGCCGCCTTTGCAGATGCGGGGGCGGACTTGGTCAGCTTCCACCCGGACGCCAGCACCCATGTGCACCGCAGTATCCAGGCGCTCAAGGCCAAGGGCGTGAAAGCGGGGCTGGTGTTTAACCCGGCCGAACCGCTCGATGTGCTGGACTGGGTAATTGAGGACATCGACCTGGTGCTCATCATGAGCGTCAACCCCGGCTTTGGCGGCCAGAGCTTTATCGACTCGGCGCTGCGCAAAATCGAAGACGTGCGCCAACGCATTGACGCATGCGGCAAAGACATTCGCCTGGAGGTGGACGGCGGCATCAAGGCCGACAACATCCGCCGCGTGGCCGACGCGGGCGCTGACACCTTTGTGGCCGGCAGCGCCATTTTTGGCAAACCCGATTACAAAACCGTGATTGACCAGATGCGCAGCGCCTTGGCGGCCTGAGCCAGTCCGCGCTACTTCACCAGCTGGTTCATCTGGATGATGGGCAGCAGCACCGCCAGCACAATTAGCATCACCACCAAGCCCATCACCACGATGAGCAGGGGCTCGAGCACGGTGGCCAGTTGCATGGCGCGGCGCTGCACCTCGCTGCTTAGCTGCTGGGCGGCGCGCTGCAGCATGGCGGGCAACTGCCCGGTTTGCTCGCCCAGGCGGGCAAACATGGACAGCAAACCCGGAAAACGCTTTTTCTGCGACAGGGCCGAGGCCAGCGGCGCGCCCTCGCGCACAGCAACCAGCGCCTCTTGCGCATCAGCGCGCATGGCCTCGTTGCTCAGCGTGTCCGAGGCCGCTTGCAAGGCTTTCAAAATCGGCACGCCGGCGGCAGCCAGCATGGCCAGGGTGCTGGCAAAGCGCGCGGCGTTGTAGCTGCGCGAAAGCCGCCCCAGCACCGGCAGTTCGAGCCAGGCGGCATCAAAACGGTAGCGCAAAGCGGGCACCCGCAGGGCACGCTGGGCAGCGAAGGCGCCTGCGGCCACCAGCAGCAATAGCCACAGCCCGTAGCTGCGCACGAAGTCGCTCAGCGCCAGCATCAGCACCGTCAACAATGGCAGGGCGCGCTTGCTGCCTGCAAACACGCTGGCCACCTGCGGCACCACATAGGTCACCAAAAACAGCACGATGCACAAGGCCACGGCGCTGACGATGGCCGGGTACAAGGCCGCGCCCAGCAGCTTGGCGTGCAGCGCTTGCTGGTCTTCTAGGTCGTTGGCCAGGTGTTCGAGCACCAGGCCCAGTTTGCCGCTTTGCTCGCCCGCACCAATCACGGCCACATAAATGCCCGAAAACTCCTGCGGGTGCTGCGCTAGTGCGCGGGCAAAGGTGCTGCCGCTGTTGACCTCGGCGCGCAATTGGGCCACCAAGTTGCGCTCGGCCTCGGTCTCGGCCTCGCTGCTGAGCGACGAGAGCGCGCGCTCCAGGGGCAAGCCCGAGCCGACCAGGCCAGCCAATTGGCGCGTCCATACCGCCAGGGCCGAACCCCCGAACACACGGCGGCTCCAGCGGCTGGCCGCCTGCGTACTTGCCGCGACGGCTTGCACCTGCAAAGGCACCAGCCCCTGGCTGCGCAACTGGCTGCGCGCGGCTTTGGCGGTATCGGCCTCGATCGTGCCTTTGCGGCTTTGGCCGTCGGGGTGGAGCGCTTCAAACGCGTAGGCGGGCATGGGCGGGCCGCTTTAGTCGCGGGTCACGCGCAAGAGTTCTTCGCGGCTGGTGATGCCCGCATCGACCAGGCGCTGGCCGTCCTCGCGCATCAAGACCATGCCACCGGCCAGCGCGGCGCTGCGGATATCGGCCTCGGAGGCCTGGCTGTGGATTTGCGCGCGTATGGCCTCGTCGGTGCGCAGCAACTCAAACACACCCGTGCGCCCGGCGTAGCCGGTATGGCCGCACACCGTGCAACCAGCCCCGGCGCAGGCGGTGCAGCGCTTGCGCACCAAGCGCTGGGCCAGCACACCGAGCAGCGAGGAACTGAGCAGAAAAGGCTCCACACCCATATCGATCAGGCGAGTAACGGCGCTGGCCGCGTCGTTGGTGTGCAAAGTGGCCAGCACCAGATGGCCGGTCAGCGACGCCTGGATGGCGATTTGTGCCGTTTCAAAATCGCGGATCTCGCCAATCATGATGACGTCGGGGTCCTGGCGCAAGATGGCGCGCAGCGCTTTGGCAAAGCTCAAGTCAATCTTGGCGTTGACCTGGGTTTGGCCCACGCCGGGCAGCTCGTACTCGATCGGGTCTTCCACCGTCATGATGTTGCTGCCCTGGGTGTCCAGGCGCTGCAAGCCGGCATACAAGGTGGTGGTTTTGCCCGAGCCGGTGGGCCCGGTCACCAAAATAATGCCGTGCGGCTGGGACAGCAAATGCGCAAACTGTTGCAGCACATCGCCGTGCATGCCCACCGACTCCAGGCTCAGCTTGCTCTCGCTTTTGTCCAAAAGGCGCAACACTGCGCGCTCGCCATGGGCGCTGGGCAGGGTGCTGACGCGCACGTCCACGGCGCGGGTGCCGATGCGCAGCGAAATGCGCCCGTCTTGGGGCAGCCGGCGCTCGGCAATATCGAGCTCGGCCATGATTTTGAGGCGCGAAATCAGCGCCGCATGCAGCGCCCGGTTGGGCTGCACCACTTCGCGCAAATTGCCATCGACCCGAAAGCGGACTACCGAATGGCGCTCAAAGGCTTCGATATGGATATCGCTGGCGCCGTCGCGCGCCGCTTGCGTGAGCAAGGCATTGAGCATGCGGATGATGGGCGCGTCGTCCGAGGTCTCGAGCAAGTCTTCGATGGCGGGCAGCTCTTGCATCATGCGCGTGAGGTCGGCCTCGCCCTCGACTTCGCTGACGACGGCGGCCGCGCTGGATTCGCCCTGCGCGTAGGCCGCGCTGATGCGCTGCGCTAGGGCTTGCGGGCTGTGGGTTTGCAGCGTCTGCACCGGGTATTTGCGCAGGACCTCGCCCAGGGCGGCGGCATCGGCGTCGGCGTGCAGGTGCAACACCAGTTGCTGCGCCGCGTCCTCCAGCAAAAGCTGGTGGCTGCGTGCAAACGCGTAGGGCAGCGGGTAGCGCATGTCAGTTTTTAGCAGGCGTGCTAGCACGCGGCGCCAAGCTGGGCAGCAAGGGCGCGTCATTGATCGGAGCAGTACTGCTGGGCGCGGGTTGCGACTCTTTCATGCCCGAGAGCATTTGCTCATAGCGTTCCAGCGACAGGCGCTCGGTGGCCGCGCCATCGCGCACGACTACGGGGCGCAAGAACACCATCAAATTGGTCTTTTTGCGGGTGCGCGAATCGTTTTTGAACAAGGCGCCAAACAAGGGCACATCGCCCAGGCCCGGCACTTTGTCCAGGTTGCCCTGGTAATCGTCTTGCAGCAAGCCGCCCAGCACCACGACCGAGCCGTCCTCGACCAAGACATTGGACTCGATGGTGCGCTTGTAAGTGGTGGGCCCGTTGGGGCTGGCGCCGCTGCTGGACTGCACGCTGCTCACTTCCTGGAAGATGGCCAGCTTGACGGTGCCGTTCTCGCTGATCTGGGGTTTGACCTTGAGCGTCAGGCCCACGTCTTTGCGCTCGATGGTCTGAAACGGGTTGACCGCGCCGTTGCCCGTGCCGGTGTTGGTGAACTGGCCGGTGACAAAAGGCACGTTTTGCGCAATGACGATCTTGGCCTCTTCGTTGTCCAGGGTCAGCAAATTGGGCGTGGACAACACATTGCCCGCGCCTGTGCTTTCCAGAAAATTGGCCAGCGCGCCGAGCACATAGGTGCCGTTGTACTGCGACATCAGGCCCAGGTTCAGCCCTTTGGCGGGCAAGATAGCGCCACCGCCCGCGGCCAAGCTCAGGATGTTGGCCCCGGCGCTGCCGTAGTTAGTGCCTAAAACGCCGATATTGGTATCACCGGACTTGCCCAAAGCGCCCTGCCACTGGATGCCGAAATCGGCGGCCTTGTCGGCGCTCACTTCGGCAATCAGGCTCTCAACGAAGACCTGCGCGCGCCGCGCGTCAAGCTGGTCGATGACGGCGCGCAACTGGCGGTACTGCGGCTCGGGCGCGGTGATGATCAATGAATTGGTGGCCGTATCAGCCTGCACCTGGCCACCCGAAGTCGGTGCGGGCGTGCTGGCGCCGGGTGTGCCGCTGGGCGCACTGCTGCTGGGGGCACTGCCCGCGCCCATGGCGGCGCGCAAGGTGGCCGCCAGCTTGGTGGCGTCGGCGTTTTTAAGGGCGACGACATGCAAATTGCCCAAGTGCCCATTGCTACCGGCCGAGGCGCGGTCCAGCTTGTCGACCAAGGACTTGACCAAAGCCACGCGCGCCGGGTTGGCGGCGCGCACGATCAGGCTGTTGCTGCGCGGCTCGGCCAGCACCGTGGTTTTGTAGCCGCTGTCGGCCGCACCCGCAGCACCCGCTGCTGCCGTGGCGCTGGCATCGAGCAGCTTGAGCACCAAAGGCGCCAAGTCGGAGGCGATGGCGTGTCGCAGCTCCAGCACTTCGAGCTCGGCGGCGTTGGAGACGTCCATGGCGGCAATGATGCGGGCGATGCGGCGCAGATTGTCGGCATAGTCGGTAATGACCAGCGAGTTGTTGCCCGGGTTGGCGTTGATGGTGTTGTTGGGGCTGATCAGCGGGCGCAGCACGGTGACCAAGTTGTTGGCCGACTCGAAGTTGAGCCGGAAAATCTGCGTCACGATTTGTCCGCCGGGCGCGCCTTTGGGCGCGCTGTCGCTGGTCTCGACTGCATTGCTTTGCAGCTTGGCGTCGGCCTCGGGCACCAGTTTAAATAGGCCTGCGGCCTCCACCATGGTAAAGCCCTGCATGCGCAAGCTCGAGAGAAACTGCCCCATCGCCACCTGCGGGCTGACCGGCTTTTCGCTCACCAGCGTGATCGTGCCTTTAACGCGCGGGTCCACCACCACATTCATGC
>CAMATX010000010.1 GCA_945861345.1 Comamonas sp. lk | reverse complement strand
CAGCGCGTCGCCGTCGCGCACATGCAAATGCCCGTCGTCGGGGCGGGTGATGGTGTGGTGTGGGGTTCGGGTGTCTGTGCTCATGCGGCCATTGTCCCAAAAACAGCGCTGCTAGCGCGGCCCGGGTCGGGCAGGCACGCGAGCGGGCTGGGCGGCTTTGGGCACGGGTTGCGCTTGCAGGTAATTCCACAAGGCCTGCGCCAGACTTTTAGGTGCAGCCTTGCCACCAGGGCGCTCGCGGTAAATGCGCACTTCCATCAACATGTCCAGGCCGGCGCCGGCGCTGACCAGCTTTTTGGCGCGCACTTCTTTTTTGACGGCGCTGAGCGGTAAAAAAGCGATGCCATGACCTTCGAGGGCCATCGCCTTCAAGCCCTCGGCCATGTCGGTTTCGTAAACACGGTCCAAATGGATAGCGGTGCTCGACTGCTTGAGCAGCATGTCCACCATGCGGCCCAGGTAAGCGCCAGGCGCGTAGCCCAGGTAAGGCAAGGGCTGAGCCGCCTGCCCGGGCAAGGCGTACAGGGGCGTGCCGTCAACGGCCGGCTTGACATACGGCGCCAGCAGTTCCTGCCCCAGGGTGAGCATCTCGTAGCGGCCCGGGTCCAGTTGAAAGGGCTGGGAATCATGGTGGTAGGCGATCAGCAAATCACAGCTGCCTTCAACCAGGCGCATCACCGCATCATGCACATTCAGAGCGATCAGCCGGCTTTTCAGCGGACCGAATTTATCGCTCAGGCTGCTGACCCAGGCCGGAAAGAAGGTGAAGGCCAGGGTGTGCGGCACCGCAAACTCGACCACGTCCTGCCCGGCCGCCGTGTGACCGCGCAGCATGGCGCGCGTTGACTGCAGCCCTTGCAGCATGTCCAGTGACTGTGCGTAAAGCGTTTCCCCCGCCAGGGTGAGCCGCGTGGGGTAAGAACTGCGGTCTACCAGGTCAGTGCCGGCCCAGGCTTCGAGAGCCTGAATACGCCTGGAAAAAGCCGGCTGGGTGACGTGGCGCAGCTGCGCCGAACGGCTGAAACTGCGGGTTTCAGCCAGGCTGACGAAATCTTCCAACCATTTGGTTTCCATGACCTTGATTATTACGGCTCAGGCTCGTCATGCCCTTGCTGCTGCAAGGCCCACATCTGGGCGTAGCGGCCGTCCTGCGCCAGCAAGCCGGCATGCGTGCCGCGCTCGATGATGCGGCCGGCGTCCATCACCAGAATCTCGTGGGCATCCACCACGGTCGAAAGGCGGTGGGCGATGACCAGCGTGGTCTTGTTTTGCGCGGCGGTGCGCAGCTCGGCCTGGATGGCGCGCTCGTTGGCCGAGTCCAGCGCCGAGGTGGCTTCGTCAAAAATCACCACCGGCGGGTCTTTGAGCAAGGTGCGGGCAATCGCTACGCGCTGCTTCTCGCCGCCCGAGAGCTTGAGGCCGCGCTCGCCCACCATGGTGGCGTAGCCCGCCGGCGTGCTGGCGATGAAGTCGTCAATGTGCGCCGCCCGCGCCGCCGCTTGCACCTGCGCCAAGGTGCTGCCGGGGCGTCCATAGGCAATGTTGTACTCCACCGTGTCGTTAAAGAGCACCGTGTCCTGCGGCACGATGCCGATGGCGGCGCGCAAGCTGGTTTGCGTCAGGCTGCGAATGTCCTGCCCGGCAATGCTGATGCTGCCGTGCTGCACATCGTAAAAGCGGTAGAGCAAGCGCGCCAGCGTGCTTTTGCCCGAACCCGAGGGGCCGACCACCGCCACGGTTTTGCCCGCCGGAATTTCAAAACTGATGCCGTGCAAGATAGGCCGGGCCGGGTCGTAGGCAAAGTCCACCTGCGCAAAGCGCACGCTGGCCTGGGGCTGGCCCTGGGCGTCGCTGTGCAGCTGCAAATCGCGGGCGTCAGGGGCGTCGGCGATCTCTTGGGCGCGCTCCAAGAGCGTGAACATCTTTTCCAGGTCCAGCAGGTTTTGCTTGAGTTCGCGGTAGATCGCACCCAAAAAATTGAGCGGAATGTAGACCTGAATCATGAAGGCATTGACCATGACCAGATCGCCCAGCGTCATGCGCCCATCGACCACGCCTTGCGTGGCACGCCAGAGCATGGCCACCAAGCCGCTGGCGATGATGAACTGTTGGCCGGCATTGAGCATGCTCAGGGTGCGCTGGCTTTGCAAGGCGGCGCGGCGATAGTGTTCCAGGTTGTCGTCGTAGCGGCGGGCCTCAAACTCTTCGTTGTTGAAGTACTTGACCGTCTCGAAATTGAGCAGCGAGTCGATAGCCCGGGTGTGGGCTTTAGAGTCCAGCTCGTTCATGCGCTTGCGAAACTGCGTGCGCCACTCGGTCATGCTGATGGTGAATCCGATGTAGAGCACCAGCGCAATAACGGTAATGCCGGCAAACCAGACGTCAAACTTTACCGCCAGCAGGGTGAGCACCAGCGTGACTTCAATCAGCGTGGGCACGATGCTGTAGAGCGAATACGACACCAGCGAGTGCACCGCGCGGGTGCCGCGCTCTATGTCGCGCGTCATGCCGCCCGTTTGGCGCTCCAGGTGAAAGCGCAGGCTCATGGCGTGCAAATGCCGAAACACGGCCAGCGATATGCTGCGCGCTGCGCCCTCGGTGGCCTTGGAAAACACCAGGTCGCGCAATTCGGCAAACAAGGTGGTCGATAGGCGCAAGGCGGCGTAAGCAATCAAAAGCGCCACCGGCACCACCAGCACAGCAGTGAACTGGCCGGGCTGCGGTGTCATGGTGTCGACCAGGGTTTTGAGCAGCAGCGGCACCCCTACATTGGCCACTTTGGCGCCCACCATCAGGCTCAGCGCTATGGATACGCGCCATTTGTACGCCCACAAATACGGGAAAAGACGCTGCAATGTGCCCCAATCGCCCTTGGCGGCGCTGGCGCCCGCCTCTACAGAGGGGCTTGGGGGCGAGGAGGCCGGGCCGAAGGAGCGCATAGGTAAGAATAGGAGACAGTTAACCTGAGATTGTGCCCATGTCCACCCCAGCCCCCGCCGCCGCCCATTTGCCCACCGACCAGGAGTTGGTGCTCAAGGTCATTCCGATGCCGGGCGACTGCAATGCCAACGGCGACATTTTTGGCGGCTGGGTCATGGCCCAGGTCGACTTGGCGGGCTCGGTCTTGCCGGCGCGCTATGCCCAAGGGCGCATGGCCACCGTGGCGGTGAACGAATTTGTATTCAAGCAACCAGTGCGGGTGGGCGACATTTTGTCCTTCTTCGCCAAGGTGCAGCGCATCGGGCGCACCTCCATCACCGTGAAGGTGGAGGTGTTTGCCGAGCGCTTTGGCAGCCAAGGCCAGTACCACAAGGTGACCGAAGCCCTTGTGACTTATGTGGCCATTGACGCCCAGGGCAAACCAAGGGAAATCCCCAAGACATAAGGCCTACCAAGGGGCTGGCGGGTCGCGCAGGTGTCAATTTATTCATTGAAATCGGTAACAACCCTATCAAAGCTTTCATCATCTAAGGCTATAACCTTGGGTGCACAACCCAAGGAGATAAGGTGCAGTTTTTTCAATTGCTGATCAGCGGTGTGGCCCAGGGCTGCATTTACGGTTTGATCGCGCTGGGCTTTGTCCTGATTTACAAAGCGACCGAGACGGTCAGTTTCGCCCAGGGCGAGCTGATGATGCTGGGCGCCTTTGCCGGCCTGGTCGGCATGACCATGCTTGCTATGCCGTACTGGATGGCCGTGATTGGCGCGATTTTGCTCATGGCCCTGGTAGGGGCGCTGATTGAAATGGCCGTGATTCGCCCTATTTTGGGGCAGCCGGCGTTTTCCATTGTGATGCTCACCATTGGCGTGGGCTATGTGGCGCGCGGCCTGATCACCATGATTCCCAATATTGGCACCGACACGCAGGCCTTGCCGGTGCCCTACAAGGACGAGATCTGGAAGCTCGGCGGGCTCATCCTTAACGTCGAGCACATGGTGGTGATCGCTGCCACCGGCGTTTTGTGCCTGGCCTTGTTTGCCCTTTTTCGTTACAGCAAGCTGGGCATTGCCATGCAGGCGGCCTCGCAAAACCAATTGGCGGCGTATTACATGGGTATTCCGGTCAAGCGCCTGAACAGCCTGGCTTGGGCTTTGGCGGCCATGGTGGCCAGCATCGCAGGTTTGTTGCTGGCGCCCATTACTTTTGTGCACGCCAATATGGGTTTTATTGGCCTTAAAGCCTTCCCTGCTGCGGTGGTGGGCGGCTTTGGCAGCCTGCCCGGGGCGATTGTGGGCGGGATGGTGATTGGCCTGGTCGAATCGTTCTCGGGCTTTTACCTGCCTGATGGCATTAAAGACACGGCCGCCTACATTGTGGTGCTGCTGATGCTGATGGTCCGACCCAACGGGCTGTTTGGCGAGAAATTGCGCAAAAAGGTCTGAGATGCGTTTTATTTTCAAAACCGACTACGCGCAGGACATCGGCCTGGCCAAGCATGGCGGCCATGTGTTTTGGTATAGCGTGCTGATGCTGTTGCTGTTGGGCGCGCCCTGGCTGTTTACCGAGTATTGGCTGGCGCAGCTGACGTTTGTGCTGATTTATAGCATTGCCGCTTTGGGCATCATGCTCTTGGCGGGCTTTACCGGCCTGTTTTCCTTGGGGCATGCCGCGTTTTTGGGTGTGGGTGCTTACACGCAAGCGGTGTTGACCAATGCGGGCGTTCCCTTCCCCTTGGCTCTGGCGGCGGCAGCCGGCTTGTCGGCGGCCGTGGGGCTGGTGGTGGGGCTGCCGGCGTTGCGCGTCAAAGGCATTTACCTGGGTATGGCGACGCTGTCTTTTGGCTTTATTGTTGAGGAGGTACTGGCGCGCTGGGAGTCGGTGACCGGAGGGAATGCGGGCATCCACCTCAAAAAGCCCAACATCTTTGGTTGGGTGCTCCAGACCGAAATTCAGTTTTACTTTCTGTGCCTAGTGCTCACGGTGGTGGCCACGCTGGGCATATTGAATTTGCTGCGCTCGCCCACTGGACGGGCTTTTGTGGCGATTCGCGATTCCGAAATATCCGCCCAAAGCATGGGCATCCACTTGGCCCAGTACAAAACGATGTCTTTTGCGATTTCGGCGGCTTTGGCCGGTGTCGCCGGCGCGCTGTATGGGCATAAATTGCAGTTTATTTCGCCCGACCAGTTCAACATCCTGCAGTCCATTGACCTCTTACTGATGATTGTCATCGGCGGCCTAGGCTCGGTACACGGCGCATTTCTGGGCGCGATTTTTCTGATCACCATGCCCCAGCTCATTGCCCTGGTCAAAGACTACCTGCCCGCCGTCGTTGGGCAGGCGCCGGGCTTGCAGGGGGTGGTCTATGGCGCGGTGCTGATTGCTTTTGTACTGTTTGAGCCGATGGGCCTGTACGGTCGCTGGCTCAAGATACGCACCTATTTAGAAATGTTTCCTTTCTACCGCAAAGGCATGTTCAAGCGGCAGAAGTCCTTCCAGAAATCGGATCGCCTGAAATGACGGACTTTCTTTTATCAGCCCATGACCTGAGCGTGCGCTTTGGTGGCCTGTTGGCGGTCAACCAGGTCAGCTTTGATGTGAAAAAAGGGGAGGTGTTCACCCTCATCGGCCCCAATGGCGCCGGCAAAACGACGGTGTTCAACCTGATCAGTCGCATTTATACGCCCACTACCGGCCATATCGACTACCTCGGCCCGCAGGGCATGGTCAAGCTGACAGCCCAGGCGCCGCAGGACGTGGCCGCGCTCGGTATTGCGCGCACCTTTCAAAATATCGAATTGTTTGAGCACGCCTCGGTGCTGCACAACTTGCTGATCGGCCGCCACACCCACCGCAAGACCAGTTTGTGGCAAGACATGTTTTTTACTGCCGCCACCCGCGAAGAGGAGCTGCGCTCTCGCGAAAAAGCCGAGGAAGTCATTGATTTCCTCAGCCTGCAGCACTACCGCGACACCTTTGTCGCCGGCCTGCCTTACGGCGTACGCAAAGTGGTCGAAATGGCCCGCGCTTTGTGCACCGAGCCGCAACTGCTTTTACTGGACGAGCCCTCCTCGGGCCTCAATGTTGAGGAAACCGATGACATGGCCTTCTGGATTCAGGACATCAAGCATGAGCTGGGCATATCGGTGCTCATGGTCGAGCACGATATGAGTTTGGTCTCTAAAGTTTCGGACCGTGTGCTGGCCATGAACCAGGGCGAGGTGCTGGCCCTGGGCACGCCGCGCGAAGTGCAGGCCGACGCCAGCGTGATCGAGGCTTATCTGGGCACCTTGGATGACGTCACCTCGCTGCGCCGTGAAGCGCCAGCCACAGCCACAGGAGCGCGCTTATGAGCGATTTGCCGCCCGCCGTAAGTGATTTGCCCGTACTCAAGCTGCTCAATATCGAGAGCGCCTACGGCCCCATCAAAGCCATCCGCGGCATCAGTCTGCAGGTGCGCCGGGGCGAAATAGCGGCCGTTTTGGGCTCCAACGGCGCGGGCAAAACCACGATTTTGAAAACCATTTCGGGCATCATCGATCCGCGCAAAGGCGCTATTGAGTTCAAGGGCCAGGACATCACTGCCCAAGACCCCTCGCACATCGTGCAGCAAGGCTTGAGCCATGTGCCCGAAGGGCGCGAGGTGTTCCCGCTGCTTAGTGTGCGCGACAACCTGCTCATGGGCGCTTACACCCGCAGCGACCGCGACGGCGTGGCCCGCGATATCGAGACGGTGTATGGCTACTTCCCCATCTTGCGCGAGCGCGCCACGCAGGACGCGGGCCTGCTCTCGGGTGGGCAGCAGCAAATGCTGGCGATTTCGCGCGCACTCATGGCCAACCCGGACCTGATGCTGCTCGATGAGCCCAGCCTGGGCCTCTCGCCCAAGCTGACCAAAGAGATTTTCGAGATCGTGGTGCGCATCAACCGCGAGCGCGGCACCACCATCTTGCTGGTTGAGCAAAACGCCAACATGGCGCTCAACGCCTCGGACTACGGCTATGTGCTGGAAAACGGCCGTATCGTCATGGAAGACACCTGCGCGCGCCTGCGCGAGAAAGACGACATCAAAGAGTTCTACCTGGGCCTCAAGGAAGAAGGTGTGCGCTCCGAGCGCCGGTGGAAAAAGAAGAAAACATGGAGATAAGTATGTCCAGCGCCCCGACCGCCCCCCGCCTGCGGCCTGTTTGGCCATCGCCACGAGGTGCCCGCCTATGAGCCATTTGTGGGATTTGGGCCATATCCGCCCTGAAACACGCTCGGTACTGACCGGCGAGACCATGACCGCGCTGTTTTGGAACGGCGTGGCCAAGCGCGGTCCGCAGGTGTGGCTGCGGCAAAAGCATTTAGGCCTGTGGCGCAGCTGGACCTGGAACCAGACGGCCACCGCTGTCGAAGAACTGTGCGCTGGCTTGCTCAGCCTGGGCTTTGCCAAAGGTGAGTGCGCCTCGATTTTGTCCAACACGGTCGTCGAGTGGGTGTGGGCCGATTTGGCCATCCTCTCGGCCTGCGGCGTATCCAATGGCATATACCCCACCGACGCCAGCACCCAGGTGCATTACCTGTGCGAGGACTCGCGCACCACGGTGTTGTTTGTCGAGGACGACGAGCAGCTGGACAAAGCCCTGGAAGTGCGTGCCCAACTGCCCCTGCTGCGCAAAATTGTGGTGTTTGACATGGAAGGCCTGCGCACCCTGGATGACCCGGACGTCATCAGCCTGGACGGCCTGCGCGCGCTGGGCCGTGCCCATCTGGCCAAGGAGCCCGATGCGGTGCGCCAGCGCGCCGCCCAATGCCAGCCCAACGACCTGGCGATTTTGGTGTACACCTCAGGCACCACCGGCAAGCCCAAGGGCGCCATGCATTTGCACAAAGGCCTGGTGTTTACCGTGCGCGGCTACAACACCCTGGTAGCGCAGGACGAGCGCGACGAGCGCATGTGCTTTTTGCCCTTGTGTCATATTGCTGAGCGCTTGGGTGGTGAGTACTCATCCCTGTACACCGGCTCCAAACTCAATTTCGTCGAAAACCCCGAAACCATCCCAGAAAACGTGCGCGAAATTGCGCCCACGGTATTCACCGCGGTACCCCGCGTCTGGGAAAAGTTTTACTCCGGCGTCATGATTACTCTCAAAGAGGCCGGCTTTGTCCAGCAGGCCGTCTATGCCTGGGGCATTGGGGTGGGCGGACGCATTGCTGACAAGGTTTTGGCGGGTCAGGCTGTGGGCTGGGCCCTCAAGGCCCAGTTTGTGCTGGCGCAGTGGCTGGCGCTGAACAATGTGCGCAAACTCATTGGTATCCACCGGGCGCGCTATCTGGTGACCGGCGCAGCGCCGATATCGCCTGAGCTGGTGCGCTGGTATTTGGCGCTGGGCGTGCCCA
This sequence comes from Comamonas sp. lk, assembly GCA_945861345.1. Taxonomy (GTDB): domain Bacteria; phylum Pseudomonadota; class Gammaproteobacteria; order Burkholderiales; family Burkholderiaceae_C; genus Allorhodoferax. The sequence goes on along the minus strand of CAMATX010000010.1, from coordinate 35,084 downwards.
TGCTCGAGGTTTGGGGTATGACCGAGACCTGTGGCGCCGCCACCGGCGTGCCGGCCGAGCGCATGCGCCCGGGCTCCATCGGCCCGGCGGCAGGCTACAACGAAGTGCGCCTGGATCCGGCCACGGGCGAGATATTGGTGCGCGGTGAAAACGTGTTTGCCGGCTACCTCAACCTGCCGGAAAAAACCGCCGAAACCATTGACGCCGAGGGCTGGCTGCACACCGGTGACGTGGGCGTGGTGGACGCCGATGGTTACTTCCGCATCACCGACCGGATGAAGGACATCATCATTACGGCTGGCGGCAAAAACATCACGCCTTCCGAGCTGGAGAACGACCTCAAGTTCTCGCCCTATGTTACGGATGCAGTGGTCATTGGCGACAAGCGGCCCTACCTGACGGTGATCATCATGATTGACCAGGAAAACGTCGAAAAATACGCCCAGGACCAGGATGTTCCCTTTAGTAATTACGCCAGCCTGACCCGCGCCCCGCAAGTGCAGGAGCTGATTCAGGCCGAAATCGACCGGGTGAACAAGAAGTTTGCCCGGGTCGAGCAAATCAAAAAATTCTTCCTGCTCGATACGCAGCTGAGCGCGGAAGACGAAGAACTCACACCTACCATGAAGCTCAAGCGCAAACTGGTAGAGAAAAAGTACAACGCCAATATTGAGGCGATGTACGCATAAGCCCGCGGGTGAGTAGCGGATATTCCAACCAAGACTTCGGAGACGCCATGAAACACAAACTATTTTCCTTGACCGCCGCAGCCCTCGTGCTGGCCGGATGGGCCGTGGGTGGCCCTGCTTTGGCCGCTGAACAACAGGGCGTAAGCAAAAATGAGATCGTGATCGGCACGATCCAAGACCTGTCGGGCCCACTGGCCGGCTACGGCAAGCAGTCGCGCAACGGCATGCAGTTGCGCATCGACGAGCTCAATGAGCAAGGCGCTATCCACGGCCGCAAACTCAAGCTCTTAGTGGAAGACTCGGGCTATGACCCGAAAAAAGCGGTTCTGGCTGCCCAGAAGCTGGTCAACCAGGACAAGATTTTCATCATGGCTGGCCATTTGGGCACTGCGCAAAACAATGCGGCTATGCCGATCCAGTTTGAAAAGCAAGTGGTCAACTTCATGCCCCTGACCGCCTCGCGCGATATGTATGACGCGCCCAATGAACTGAAATACGCCTTGCTCAGCTCGTATTACGACCAGATCCGTATGGTCTTGCCCAAAATGGCGACCGATAAAAACGCCAAGAAAATTTGCATCATTTACCAAGACGACGAGTTTGGCCTGGAAGTGCTGCGCGGCGCGGAAGCCGGCGTAAAAACCTTGAACATGGAATTGACCGAGAAAACCTCGTTCAAGCGCGGTTCCACCGACTTTTCCACCCAGGTTGCCAAGATGAAGTCCGCCGGTTGCGAGTTGGTGGTCCTGGGCACGATTATTCGCGAGACCATCGGCACGGTGGCCGAGGCGCGCAAGACCGGCTTTAACCCGATTTTCCTGGCCTCCATTGCGGCCTACACCGACCTGATCCACAAACTTGGCGGCAAAGCCATGGACGGTATTTACGCCACCAACGTAGTGCAAAACCCTTACCTGGACGAAGCCTCGCAGCCCATCCGGTTCTGGGCCAACAAGTACAAGACCAAATTCAACGAAGACCCAACCGTGTTTTCGGCCTACGGCTACATCATGATTGACATCTTTATCCAAGCGGCGCAAAAAGCCGGTCCTAATCTGACCAGTGCCAGCTTTGTCAAAGCCATGAACAGCATGACCATCCCGCCGGACTTCTTTGGTACACCCACTCTGACGTACAACAACACCAAGCGTTTAGGCAGCGAGGCGGTGAAGCTGTCGCAAATTCAGGATGGCAAATGGCGTGTCCTCATGGAAGTGAAGTAAAAAACGTGCTGGACGCGCGAGCGTCCGGCTAAGCCCTGTTAGTAATAACTATTTTTGGAGACCACTATGACCGCATTGAACTTTTTGAAGAAAACAGGCTTGGCCCTGGCTGCCATGCTGGCTTTGGGCGCCCATGCCCAGCAGCAAGGCGTGAGCAAAGACGAAATCGTCCTGGGCACCATCCAGGACTTGTCCGGCCCGCTGGCCGGCTTTGGCAAGCAGGCGCGCGCCGGCATGCAACTGGCCGTCGCCGAGATCAACGAGCAAGGCGGCATCAACGGTCGCAAACTCAAACTGTTGGTGGAAGACGATGGCTACGACCCGAAAAAGTCGGTGCTGGCAGCCCAAAAACTGGTCAACCAGGACAAGATTTTCATCATGGTTGGCCACATCGGCACCGCCCAAAACCTGGCCGCGATGCCTGTGCAGTTTGAAAAGAATGTCGTCAACTTCTTCCCCATCACTGCCGCGCGCGAGATGTACGAGCCACTGGACCGCCTCAAATACTCTTTTGCCGCCACCTACTTTGACCAGATGCGGGTGGCTTTGCCCAACCTGATCAAAGAAAAAGGCGCTAAAAAAGTCTGCACCATGTACCAAGATGACGATTTCGGCCTGGAAGTCATGCGTGGCGCCGAGGCCGGCCTCAAAACCATGAACATGGAATTTGCCGAGAAAACCTCTTACAAACGCGGGGCCACAGACTTCTCCTCCCAAATCTCCAAGCTGCAGGCCAGTGGCTGCGATTTGGTGGTGCTGGGCACCATCATCCGCGAGACCATCGGCGCCATCGGCACCGCCCGCAAAATTGGCTTTAACCCGGTCTTCATTGGCTCAAGCGCCGCCTATACCGACCTAATCCACAAGATCGGCGGCAAGGCCATGGACGGTTTGTACGCCACTATGACGGTCCAAAACCCCTACCTGGACGAGGCTTCGCAGCCCATCCGTTTTTGGGCCAACAAGTACAAAACCATGTTTAACGAAGACCCTACCGTGTTCTCGGTATACGGTTACATCATCGTTAACAGTTTCGCCCAGGCAGCGGGCAAGGCCGGTAAGAACCTGACGACCGACACCTTTATCAAAGCCATGGACGCTACCGTGCTCGAGCCCGATATGTTCGGCGGCGCCAAAGCCACCTTCAGCGCCACCAAGCGCCTCGGTAGCGACGCCTCGCGCCTGTCGCAGATTCAAGACGGCAAGTGGAAGGTCGTCTCCGGCTACGTCAGCGCCTCCAGCGTCAAGTAAGCCGCTGACGCGCAGCCTCAGCCTCCAAGCCGCCCGGTGCGAATCGGGCGGCTTTTTTGGCGGCTAAAGCCCGCGCTGCACTTTGGGTGCGGCCGGGCGCGCTACAGTTAGCACATGGGCAAAACACCACCGCCACCCCGCCCCGCTTTGGCTCCTGCCAAGGCGGTGATGACCGGCTTTGCCGGTCTGGGTGCCAAACTCGACTATTTATCGCCAGCCGAGGTGGAGCAGGTGCGCCAGGCCTACCGCTTTGCCGACGAGGCGCATCTGGGTCAGCTACGTGGTAGCGGGGCGCCCTATATCACCCATCCGATTGCCGTGGCCGCGCAGTGCGCTGATTGGAAGCTCGACGCCCCGGCCCTGATGGCCGCCTTGCTGCACGACGCCATGGAAGACTGCGGCGTTACCAAAGTGGACCTGATCGAGCGCTTTGGCTCGCCCGTGGCTGAGTTGGTCGACGGCCTGACCAAGCTGGAAAAAATCAACTTCACCACCCGCGAAGAAAACCAGGCCGAATCGTTTCGCAAAATGCTACTGGCCATGGCGCGCGACGTGCGTGTCATCCTGATCAAGCTGGCCGACCGTACCCACAATATGCGCACCATGGGCGATATGCCGCGCAATAAATGGGGGCGTATCGCCCAGGAAACGCTCGATATTTACAGCCCTATCGCCCATCGCCTGGGCCTGAACGAAATTTACCGCGAGTTGCAGGAGCTGTCTTTTCGCTACCTGCTGCCCTGGCGCTACGCGGTGCTCTCCAAAGCGGTAGCCAAGGCGCGCAGCCGCCGGCGCGACTTGCTGCAAAAGGTCAAGGCTGAAATGGAGGCCGCCTTTGCAAGCCATGGCATGCCAGTGCGGGTGTCAGGCCGCGAAAAATCGCTGTATTCGATTTACCGCAAAATGAACGAAAAGCACCTGAGCTTCGCGCAGGTAACCGATGTCTATGGCTTTCGGGTGCTGGTGCCCGAGGTGACCGATTGCTACACCGCGCTGGGCATATTGCACCAGCTCTACAAGCCGGTGCCGGGCAAGTTCAAAGACCATATCGCGATTGCCAAAATCAATGGCTACCAGTCCCTGCACACCACGCTGGTGGGGCCAGCGGGCATTAATGTGGAGTTTCAGATGCGCACCGAGGCCATGCATCTGGTCGCGGAATCGGGCGTGGCTGCGCACTGGCTCTACAAGGTCAACAACCCCCAGGACGCGGCGCAAGAGCGCCTGGGCACGCAGTGGCTGCAGTCCTTGCTCGATATCCAAGATGAAACCCGCGATGCAGCCGAGTTTTGGGAGCATGTCAAAGTCGATTTGTTCCCAGACGCGGTCTATGTGTTCACGCCCAAGAGCCAGATCATGGCCTTGCCGCGCGGAGCAACGGTGGTCGATTTTGCCTACGCCATCCACAGCAATGTGGGCGACCGCACCATGGCCGCGCGCATTAATGGCGAGCAAGTGCCCTTGCGCACCGCGCTCAAAAACGGCGATGTGGTGGAGGTGATCACTGCGCCTACATCCACGCCCAACCCAGCCTGGTTGAGCTTTGTGCGCACCGGGCGGGCGCGCTCCAAAATCCGCCACCACCTGAAAACCATGCAACTCACCGAGTCCGCCGAGCTGGGTGCCAAGTTGCTGGCGCAGGCCTTGCGCGCCGAGGGTATTGAAAACATGCCCCCGCTGGAGGGCAATAAGCCTTTTTGGGACAAGGTGCTGCGCTTTACCGGCAGCAAAAACCATACCGAACTGCTCACCGACCTGGGGCTGGGCAAGCGGATCGCCAATATCGTGGCCAAGCGCATGGTGTCTCTGTTGGCCGACGCTGGCCAGCGCCCTGACGCGCTGCTGCTGACCCGCGAGCGCTTTGCCTCGGACAACGCGCACGGCATGGGTACCATCACCTTGGACGGCAGCGAGAACGCGTCGGTCAAATACGCGGTGTGCTGCCGCCCGATTCCCGGCGACCCCATCGTCGGCTATTTGGGCCGGGGCGAGGGCCTGGCAGTGCACATGGCCGATTGCCCGGTGGCCAAAAAACTGCAGCACAAAGACGGCGAGCGCTTTATGGGCGTGGAATGGTCCGACGAGATGGCGCGCAGCTTTGAGGCCGACCTGGCGCTGACGGTGGTCGATGGGCGCGGCGTCATGGCCAAAGTGGCCTCGGTGCTGGCGGCGGCCGAGGCCGATATCGACCACATCGAAATGGGCGAGGCCAACAGCCACGACGCCAAAGACATGCACTTTGTGATCGCCGTGCGCGACCGCAATCACATGGAAAGCATACTCACCAAGCTGCAGCGCTCATCGGTGGTGATGCGTGCCAAACGCAGCAAGAAGGCGGTGTAGTGGCGGGAGCTGCAGATGAACGCTGCCGCATTTGTTCTTGAAGTCGAGCACGCTATGCGTGCGCTCGCCGACCCCCGGCGCGCCAGCGACATGAAAGCCTATATGCGCGGGCAGTTCGAGTTTGTGGGCGTTCCAACGCCGATGCGTCGGCAAATAGGCAAATCCTTGCCCCCGCTGGCGCAGGATGCGCAGGCCTTGCTGCGCATTGCCCGCGCCCTGTGGCGCAAACCCGAGCGCGAATACCACTACGTCGCTTGTGATGTGCTGATAAAAAACGCCCGGCTGTTCAGCATCGCTGATTTACCTGCCTTCAAGACATTGCTCCAAAAAGACGCGTGGTGGGACACGGTCGATGCGCTTTCAGGTGCCATCGGCGACATCGTCGCGCAAGAACGCCGGCGCGGCCTTCCTGCCCAAGAGGCCATGGACGCGTGGCTGGACGACCCCGACTTTTGGGTGCGGCGCAGCGCCATGATTCACCAGCTGGGCTGGCGCCTACAGACCGACACCGAGCGGCTGGGCCGCTATGCTTTGGCTTTGTCAGGCGACCCTGAGTTTTTCATCCGCAAAGCCATCGGCTGGGCATTTCGCGACTACGCCAGATGGAACCCGGTCTTTGTCCAGCAGTTCATGAAAAAGCACGAAACCGCTATGTCAGCGCTCAGCGTGCGCGAGGCGACCAAGCATTTAAAAAGTCAATAGCCGCCCTACGCCGGCGCGGCCGGGTACTGCACGTCCAGCACCTCAATCTCGGCCACCCGCTCGGGCATGGGCAGGCGCAGCACGTCGCCTACACGCGCTTTGAGCAAGGTGCGCGCAATGGGCGAGACCCAGCTCACCTGGCCGGCGCTGCTGTCGGACTCGTCGATACCGACGATGGTGACCGTGCGCTCTTCTTCCAGATCATCGACATAGCGCACCGTGGCGCCGAAAAATACCTGGTCATTGCCGTGGTGCAGGCTCGGTTCGGTGACCACGGCCATCTCCAGGCGCCGGGTTAAAAAGCGGATGCGCCTATCGATCTCGCGCAAGCGCTTTTTGCCATACAGGTAGTCGCCGTTTTCCGAGCGGTCGCCATTGCTCGCCGCCCAATGCACCACCTCGACCACTTGCGGGCGGTCCACGTCGATGAGCTGCAGCAGCTCATCGCGCAAGCGCTTGTAGCCCGGCGTCGTGATGTAGTTTTTGCCACCAGGTGGCAGCGCGGGCAGTTGCAGCTCGTCCTCGTCGGCGTCGTCGGACTCTTTGGTAAACGCTTTGCTCATGGCCAAAGGCGAAGGTGCGCAAGAAGAGGGTGGGCGGGCAAAAACGGTTTCATAGAATGCACCATTCTAAGAACGCACCATGCTCAGCTTTTTCAAAAAGAAACCCCCTCTCGCCCCCGATGCCGGCGCCGACACCTCGGCTGCTGCGCCGTCAGACGCCGTAGCCAATACCGCAGCGGCCCCGGCCCGGCAAAGCTGGCTGGCGCGCCTCAAAGCCGGTTTGGGCAAGACGGCCTCGGGCCTGTCCTCGGTGTTTGGCGGATCGCGCATCGACGAGGCCTTGTTTGAGGACCTGGAAAACGCCTTGCTCATGGCCGACGCCGGCGTATCGGCCACCACTTATTTAATTGCGCAACTGCGCCAGCGTGCCAAAGACAGCCAGGCCCAAAGCCCCGAACAGCTCAAAGCGCTCTTGATAGAAGCGCTGACCGAGCTGCTCAGCCCACTGGAGCGCAGCCTGCCCATAGGCCCGGAGCAGCCCACGGTGGTGATGGTCGCGGGCGTTAACGGCGCGGGCAAAACCACCTCGATTGGCAAACTCACCCACCGTCTGGCCGATAGCGGCGCCAGCGTGTTGCTGGCGGCAGCTGACACTTTTCGCGCTGCCGCGCGCGAGCAACTGACGGTCTGGGCCGAGCGCAACACGGTAGAGATCGTCAGCCAAGAAGGCGGCGACCCGGCCGCGGTGGCCTATGACGCGGTCTGCGCCGGCAAGGCGCGCAAAAAAGACGTGGTGCTGATCGACACCGCCGGGCGCTTGCCCACGCAGCTGCACTTGATGGAGGAGCTCAAAAAAATGAAGCGCGTTGTGGCCAAAGCTGGCGTCGCCTCAGGCTTGCAGACCTGCCCGCACGAGGTGCTGCTGGTCATTGATGGCAACACCGGCCAAAACGCGCTGGCCCAGGTGCGCGCTTTTGACGACGCTTTGGGCCTGACGGGCCTGGTGATTACCAAGCTGGACGGTACGGCCAAAGGCGGCGTTCTGGCGGCGATTGCGCGCGAGCGGCCGGTGCCGGTGTACTTCATCGGCGTGGGCGAGCAAATCGCAGAGCTTGAGACCTTCAACGCCCGCGAGTTTGCGCAGGCGCTTTTGCAATAGCCAACCCTGAAATGGAATTCTTGAAACCCGGCGTAAGGCGCCACCAACCGACACGGCGCGCGCTTTTGCAAGCCGCAGCCCCGCTGCTTGCCGGCGCTTCTGCACCTGGCGCAGCCTGGGCACGCAGCGCCGAGAGCCCAGCCTGGCGCGCGCTGCTGGCACAGGCCAAGGGCCAAAGCGTGTACTTCAACGCCTGGGCTGGTGCGCCGGCCATCAACGCCTACATCCAATGGGCCGCCGCGCAATTGGCGCAGCGCTTTGGTATCACGCTGGTGCACGTCAAGATCAGCGACGCGGCCGAGATGGTGCAGCGCGTGCGCAACGAAAAAGCCGCCGGGAAAACCGAAGGCAGCGTTGACATGGCATGGATCAATGGCGAAAACTTTCTGGCCATGAAGCGCGAAGGCCTGCTCAAAGGCCCGTTTGCCGAGCAACTGCCCGCCTATGCAGGCGTCGATACCGAGGGCAAACCCACCACGCGCATCGATTTTTCCGAGCCCGTCCTGGGCATGGAGGCGCCCTGGGGCATGGCCCAACTTACCTTTATGGTCGATGGCGCGCGTGTCAGCGCCGCCCCGCGCAGCGTGGCGGCCTGGCTGGACTTTGCAGCGCGCCACCCCGGGCGGCTGAGTTACCCGCGCCCGCCGGACTTTCATGGCACCACCTGGCTCAAGCAAATGCTGCTGGACTTGAACCCAGGCGCAGCGCGCGCCGCCCTTTACCAGCTGCACACGCCCGCCGCCTTTGAAGCCTGCACCGCCGCGCTGTGGAAAACCCTGGACGCGGTGCACCCGCATTTGTGGCGCCAGGGCCGCCAATTCCCGCTGAGCGCGGCCGCCCAGCGCCAGATGATGGCCGACGGCGAGCTGCTCTGGGCCCTGACCTTTAACCCCAATGAGGCCGCCAACGAAATCGCCGCCGGCCGCATGGCCGCCAGCGTGCAGAGCTACCAGTTTGACGGTGGCACCTTGGGCAACACGCATTTCCTGGCCATCCCTTTCAATACCCGGGCTTACGCCGGGGCGCAGGTGTCGATCAATTTTTTGCTCAGCCCCGAGGCGCAGGCCCGCAAAGCCGATATTCGGGTCTGGGGCGACCCCACGGTGCTGGCCGTGCAGGCCTTGCCGCCTGCCCAGCGCGCTTTTTTCCAAAGCGCCCCGGTACCCGGCCAGTTGGCCCGCAGTGCGCCGGCTTTGCCTGAGCCGCATGCCAGCTGGGTCGAGCCGCTGCAAACGCAGTGGCAGCGCCGCTACGGCGCTTAGGCTTGCCGTCGCGCCGGTGCGTGGCCGCTGCCTTGCAGCCCCACCCATAATGGGCCACACCACCATTTGCCGGAGACGTGCGCATGAAAACTATTTTTAAATTCCTGGGCCTGTGCATGTTACTGGGCCTAGCCTATCTTTTTCTGTGGCCGGTGCCCATCATCCCGCAGGCCTGGGTCGCGCCCAAGGCGCCCGGCTACCAAGGGCCGCATGCGGTCAATGACAAGCTGGCGCATTTGCAGATCATCGACTTGCATGGTGAAGTCGGGCCCGAGCACATTGCCATCGGGCCCGATGGCAAGCTCTACACCACGGTGGCCAGCGGCAACATCTTGCGCATGCAGCCCGATGGCAGCGACCAGGAAGTGTTCGTCAACACCGGCGGGCGCGTGCTGGGCTTTGACTTTGATGCCAAAGGCAATCTGATCGCCGCCGACGCCATCAAAGGCTTGCTGTCGGTTAGCCCGACGCGCCAGGTCACGCTGCTGACCGACCAAGCGGACGGCGGCCCCATTGCTTACGCCGACGCCGTGGTGGTGGCCCGCAGCGGCAAGATGTACTTCAGCGACGCCTCCACCCGCTTTGCGCCCAAAGTCTGGGGCGGCACGTTTGAGGCCAGTATTTTGGACATCCTGGAGCAATCGGCCACCGGGCGCATCCTGGAGTTTGACCCGGCGAACGGCCAAACCCGCGTGATGGTCCAGGGCCTGAGTTTTGCCAATGGCGTGGCCTTGAGCCAGGACGAAAAATCCCTGTTTGTAAACGAGACGGGCAAATACCGCGTCTGGAAGCTGGCGCTCGATGCCAACAAGCTGCAGTTGGGCGATGGACCGGTGCCTGCTGGCGCCCAGATTTTATTTGACAACCTACCCGGCTACCCCGACAACCTGACGCGCGGGCGCGATGGCAAAGTCTGGCTCGGTTTTGCCAAGCCGCGCAACCCCACCATCGACAACTTTGCCAATAAACCCTGGCTGCGCGCGCTCACGCTGCGTCTGCCGCGTGCCCTGTGGCCTATCCCCAAGACCTACGGCCATGTCATGGCTTTTAGCGAAGACGGCAAAGTGCTCACCGATATGCAAGACCCCAGCGGCAGCTACCCAGAGAGCACCGGCGTGACCGAGACGGCTGATCGCCTCTACATCCAAAGCCTGCACGCCAAAGGCCTGGGCTGGATGCCCCGCTAATTCAGAACGGATACATCCATGAACCGCAACCTGTGGCTGCTGACCTTGTGTCAGGGTTTGCTCCTGACCAATAACGTGGCCTTTATCGCTATCAACGGCCTGGTGGGCCTGCGCCTGGCCCCCGAAGGCTGGATGGCCACTTTGCCGGTGATGGGCTATGTGGTGGGCGCAGCCCTGGCCACGCCGGTGGTGGCTAAGGTCCAGGCGCGTTGGGGGCGGCGCACCAGTTTTCAGACCGGCCTGGCGGTGGCGTGTATTTCGGCCCTGATCGCAGTGTGGGCCATTGAGCGCCAGCTGTTTTGGGGCGTGGTTGGCGCTACGGTGCTGGCGGGCTACTACAGCGCCAATGGCCAGTTGTACCGTTTTGCAGCGGCCGAACTGGCCGCGCCGCAAGCGCGCGAGCGCGCCGTTTCCTGGGTGCTGGCCGGCGGTTTGTTTGGTGCGGTGCTGGGGCCGTATTTGGCGGCGCATTCGCGCGATTTGCTGGACTTGCCCTTTGCTGGCGCCTATTTGGCCTTGGCCGCCGTGGCCTTGCTCTCCATGGTGTTGATGGCTGGTATTGAATTTGCGCCCTCGGAGCCCGCGCCCGCGCCGACCGCCCAGGCCCCCGCCGGCGGGCGCAGCCTGCGCGAACTGCTGCGCCAGCCGGTTTTTCTGGTCGCCTGCTTGGCCGCTGCGCTGGGCTATGGCGTGATGAATTTGCTCATGGCCGCCACGCCCCTGGCCATGCAGCAATGCGGCATGGGCTTTGGCGATACCGCCTGGGTGCTGCAGTGGCATGTGGTGGGCATGTTTGCGCCGGGTTTTTTCACCGGCGACCTGATCAAGCGCTGGGGCGCCTTGCCGGTCATGGCGCTGGGGGTGCTGCTCAACGTGGCTTGCGTTGTGGTGGCCTTGACCGGCGTGGAGCTGATGCAATTCACGTCGGCCTTGTTTTTGCTGGGCGTGGGCTGGAACTTTTTATTCACCGGCAGCACCAGCTTGTCCTTGACCGCCTACCGGCCCGAGGAAAAAGACCGGGCCCAGGGTTTGATCAATTTTTTCGTCTTTGGCGTCATGGCCTTTAGCTCGTTTGCCTCGGGCGCTTTGGTGACTACGCAAGGCTGGTGGTGGCTCAACGCCGGCTCGCTGGTGCCGGTGGCCCTGACCGGCTGGCTGCTGCTGTGGTTGTACCGCCACCCCAGCACGCGCGCTGCCTAAGCGGCCCCCTGAACGCGCAGACCCGTGCTTACAATGCGCGGCTGTCTCGTTTCCTTTGCGGGACGGCGTCCAAACCGGTCGCTGCGCCTCGCTGCGCGTGCGACCAAGCCATTTTCTGGGAGCTCTTCAATGTTTATTTCTTCGGCTTTTGCCCAAACTGCCCCCGCTGCGGGCGGCGATTTGCAGTCCACCCTTATGAGCATGCTGCCGCTGGCGCTGATGTTCGTGGTTTTGTACCTGGTGATGATCCGCCCCCAAATGAAAAAGCAAAAAGAGCACGCCGCCATGATTGCCGCCCTGGCCAAGGGCGACGAAGTGGTCACCGGCGGCGGCCTGCTGGGCAAGGTGAGCAAGCTGGGCGACCATTTCATCGGCCTGGAAATCTCAGCCGGCGTGGAAATTCAGGTGCAGCGCAGCGCGGTGATTCAGGTGCTGCCCAAGGGCTCGATCAAGTAAATCTCTTTCATTAGCAGCCCTGGCGGCTCCGATATATGAACCGTTATTCCCTCTGGAAATACGCGATCCTGGTGGTCGCGATGCTTATTGGCGGTCTGTACGCGCTGCCCAACTTGTTTGGCGAGTCGCCGGCGGTGCAGGTCTCGGCGGCCAAGGCCTCCATGCCGCTGGACTTGGCTACCGTCACCCGCGTTCAAGAGGCGCTTACTGCGGCGGGTGTCGCGCCGGAGGTGGTTAGTCTGGAGGGCAGCTCCATCAAGGCGCGTTTTACCAACACGGACGCCCAGCTCAAGGCCAAAGGCGCGATCGAGAAGGCGCTCAACCCCGATGCGGCCGACCCGACCTACGTGGTGGCCCTCAACTTACTCTCCCGCTCGCCTCTTTGGCTGAGCAGCTTGCACGCCTCGCCCATGTATTTGGGCCTGGACTTGCGCGGCGGCGTGCACTTTATGTTGCAAGTTGATATGCAGGCCGCGCTGAGCAAAAAAGCCGAGTCGCTGGCCGGTGACGTGCGCAGCGCCCTGCGCGAGAAGAATGTCCGCCACGGCGGCGTCAGCCGCAATGGCCAGACGGTGGAAGTGCGCTTTCGCGATGAGGCCATGGTCGAGGCGGCCAAGCGTCTGTTGCAAGAACAATTCCCCGACCTGGTGGTCGCCCAAAGCAAAGAGGGCGCCGAAACCAAGCTGGTCGCCAGCATCCAGCCCGCTGCGGCGCGCAAAGTGCAGGAGCAGGCACTCAAGCAAAACATCACGACCCTGCACAACCGCATCAACGAGCTGGGCGTGGCCGAGCCGGTGATCCAACAACAGGGCTTGGACCGCATCGTGGTGCAACTGCCCGGCGTGCAAGACACGGCCAAGGCCAAAGATATTCTGGGCCGCACCGCCACGCTGGAAATCCGCATGGTCGAAGACGGCGCCGAGGCGCGTGCCGCCGAGACTGGCACCGGCCCGGTGCCCCTGGGCACCGAGCGTTTTCTGGAGCGCAACGGCGCGCCGGTGATTGTGAAAAAACAAGTCATCCTGACCGGCGAAAACCTGACCGACGCCCAGCCCGGCTTTGACAGCCAGACCCAAGAGGCGGCGGTACACCTGACGCTGGACGCCAAAGGCGCCCGCATTTTCCGTGACGTAACGCGCGAGAGCGTGGGCAAGCGCATGGCGATTTTGCTGTTCGAAAAAGGCAAGGGCGAGGTCGTGACCGCGCCGGTGATCCGCTCCGAAATCGGCGGCGGACGGGTGCAAATTTCGGGCCGCATGACCACCGTGGAAGCGGCCGACACCGCTTTGCTGCTGCGCGCCGGCTCGTTGGCCGCGCCCATGGAGATCATCGAAGAGCGCACCATCGGCCCTTCGCTGGGCGCTGAAAACATCGCCAAGGGCTTTAACAGCGTGACCTGGGGCTTTGCCGCTGTGGCCGTCTTCATGTGCGTGTACTACATGATGTTTGGAATTATTTCGAGCGTCGCGCTGGCCTTTAATTTACTGCTCTTGGTGGCGGTGCTGTCCATGCTGCAGGCCACGCTCACTTTGCCCGGCATGGCGGCCATGGCCTTGGTGCTGGGGATGGCGATCGATGCCAACGTGCTGATCAATGAGCGCGTGCGCGAAGAACTGCGCAACGGTGCGGCGCCGCAAGCGGCCATCCACGCCGGCTATGACCGCGCCTGGGCCACTATTTTGGACTCCAACGTCACCACTTTGATCGCCGGCCTGGCCCTGCTGGCCTTTGGTTCTGGACCCGTGCGCGGCTTTGCGGTGGTGCATTGCCTGGGTATTTTGACCAGCATGTTCTCGGGCGTGTTCTTCTCGCGCGGCGTGGTGAACCTGTGGTACGGGCGGCAGAAAAAGCTCAAAACCGTGTCGATCGGCACAATCTGGCGCCCGCCGGGCTCGGATGTGGCAGTGCAAACCGGCCAGGAGAAATAAGCATGGAATTTTTCAAAATACGCCGCGACATTCCGTTCATGCGCCATGCGCTGGTGCTCAATGGAATTTCGCTGATCACCTTCTTGGCCGCTGTGTTTTTCCTGTTCTCACGCGGACTGCATTTGTCGGTGGAATTTACTGGCGGCACGCTGATGGAGGTGGCCTATAGCCATAGCGCGGACGTACCCGCCATCCGCAGCACCGTGGACGCTCTGGGCATCAAAGACGTGCAGGTGCAAAATTTTGGCACCGCCCAGGACGTGCTGATCCGCATGCCGGCCCAAAAAGGTGCCACGGCCAGCCAGCAGAGCGAAAAAGTGCTGGCCGCTTTGCAAGCTGCCGATGCCTCGGCCACCTTGCGCCGTACCGAATTTGTTGGCCCGCAGGTGGGTGACGAATTGGCTACCGATGGCCTCAAGGCCCTGGCTTTTGTAGTGCTTGGCATCATGCTCTACTTGGCGGTACGCTTTGAGTGGAAGTTTGCGGTGGCTGCCATCGTCGCCAACTTGCATGACGTGATCATCATTTTGGGTTTTTTTGCCTTTTTCCAGTGGGAGTTTTCCCTGCCCGTGCTTGCCGCCGTGCTGGCGGTTCTGGGCTACTCGGTTAACGAGTCGGTGGTGATTTTTGACCGGATTCGGGAAAACTTTCGCCGCTACCGCAAGATGAATACGGTGGAGATCATCGATAACGCGATTACCTCGACCATCAGCCGCACCATCATCACCCACGGGTGCACCCAACTGATGGTGCTCTCCATGCTGGTCTTTGGCGGAGCGACTTTGCACTATTTCGCGATGGCCCTGACGATTGGCATTTTGTTTGGTATTTATTCCTCGGTCTTTGTGGCCGCAGCGATTGCCATGTGGCTGGGCATTGCCCGCGAAGACCTGATCAAAACCCCCGTGAAAAAAGACGAGGATCCGAACGATCCCAATGCCGGCGCTACGGTCTAGGCGCCCTGCAGTGGCGTGCGCGTTTAGCCCAGCAGGTTGCGGGCCACGCGCCCGCTCAGTGCGTCGATATACCCCAAAAGCCGCTCGGGTGAAACCGGTTTTTGGTACAAGGTCACCCACTCGGGCAGTTCACCGTCGTGGCGCGCTTCCTTCGCCGACTTGGCAGTCACGACCAATACCGCCAGCGTTTGGTACGCCATTTCGGTGGCCAAGACCTGAATCAGGTGGTAGCCGTCAAAGGGCGCCATCATCAAATCAGTGATTACCACGTCGGGCCGCTGACGCTCAATCTGGATCAGGGCTTGCGAGCCGTCAGCGGCTACGCTTAGCGCCACCGGGTGTACGCTGCGTTTCATCAGCGACTCAAAATAGGCTACTTGCAGCGGGTCGTCTTCGGCCAAAAGCACGCGCAGGGCCCGGCGCGTCGACAGGTCGCTGCCGCCCACGCGGTTGGGCATCATTTTTTCGACGGCGCTGCGAAATATGCGCCGATGCCCGCCCGAGGTCACCCAGGCTTCTAACTCGCCGTTGGCCACCATTTTTTGTACGGTGGTGATGGACAGCCCCAGCAGACGGGCTGCTTGTTGGCTGGTGAGTACGTCGGGGGTGTCGTTCATCGAAAGGGCTTTATAAAAACAGGGCGTCGGTTGCGGTATAAAAATACCATTTTAATAAATATTATCAAATATTGTAATAAAAAATTAAAAGTGATTTCCCTTGGTGCTGCGCTGAAATAGGCCCCCTGGCAGCCGCGCCAACGCGCCTTGCAGCTCGAGCGTCATCAAGTCGGCTTGCAGTTGTGCGGTGCTGCGCCCGGTGCGCGCTTGCAGGGCTTCTAAGCTGCTGGGCTCATAGCCTAGGGCGTCGCGCAGCGCCGGGTCGCCGTCCCACAGGGTCTGCGCGCTGCCATCGTTGTGCGTTCCATGGTGGGCGGCCGTCGCGATGTCCATCACGCTCAAAATGTCTTGCACGCTCTCCACCAAATGTGCGCCTTGCTTAATCAGGGCATGGCAACCCCGCGATTGCGTGCTGTGGATAGAGCCGGGAATGGCAAAGACATCGCGCCCTTGCTCTAAAGCCTGCTCGGCGGTGATCAGGGAGCCCGATTTGAGTGCCGCTTCCACCACCAAAGTGCCTTGGGAAAGGCCGGAAATCAGTCGGTTTCTGCGCGGAAAATGGGCGGCCAAGGGCGCTGTGCCCAGCGCATACTCGCTCAGGATCACGCCACGTTGGGCGATTTGCTGCGCCAGCGTATGGTGCTGCGAGGGGTAGACCCGGTCCAACCCCGTACCCACCACAGCGATGGTGGGTACGCCGCCTTCGGGGTCGGCGCCGGCCAGTGCGCCCCGGTGCGCCGCAGCGTCCACGCCCAAGGCCATGCCCGAGACCACGGTGATGCCCTCTTGCGCGAGTGACTGCGCAAAGGCCAGCGCGTTGTCGCCGCCTTGGGCCGTCGGGTTGCGGCTGCCTACGACGGCCACACAGCGCGATGCGTCGGGCCAACCGCGTTCCCACACCGGCCCGTAGCCCATGGCATACAGCAGCACTGGGGGATCCTCGATGTCTAGCAATGCCCGGGGATAGGCTGCGTCGCCCAAGGGCAAGACGCGACGGTGGGCCAAATCGGCTTGCAACCATTGCCAGGTGCGCTCGGCCACGGCATCGAGCGCAGGAGGCCATTGCAGCAAGGCACGCGCCTGGCGCTCGTGCACCACGGCAGCTAATGAGGCTAGGCTTTGGGCGAAGATCTCGTCGGGCAGTCCAAACGCTGCCAACAGCGTGCGCGCACTGATATGGCCCACGCCGGGCGTGAGTTGCAATCGCAGCCAGCTGCGCAGTTCGGGCAAATCCATGGGGCGAGAGTGCGGTGCCGTGGACGTTCAGGGGCGGGCGAGCTGATCGCCGACGCGCACGCTGTCAGTTACGCGGGTGAGCAGCGCATAAGACAGCGTGTCAAAACACAAAAACACCATGGCTACGCCATTGGCCGCCGTGGGCATGCGCATCAGCGGTTGTTGGGTGTCGCTGGCGTCCTTGCGCAGATCGGCGCGCCGCTCAATGCCCAGCACATGGCCGGGCTCGATGCCGTGCGTCGTTCCCTGGTCAATCACCACGATTTGGTTTTGCCCAGCGTTATGCACCGCGTTGCCATAAATCGAGACCACGCGCGCCCGCACCGGCCGTGTGGGCCACTGGGGCACGATGTCTTGCCAGCGCGCCTGGGTGCGTGGGAACAGCCGGTCGCCAACGCGGATTTCCTGCAAGGTGTGGCGCAATTCCAGGGCCGCTGGAACCACGACCGTCGCCTCTTTGTCCTCGCCGCCTGCGGGCTCGCTCCCCTCGCCCGAAAGCAAGCGGGCATGCCCCACCAGTTGTGCTTGCAGGCCCAAACTGGCGCCGGTGACCGGGTCTTTCAGCGTGCGGGCATCGCGGTAAATGCTCCAGTCGCCCCCCGCGCCCGCTGTCAAGGTGGCCGGGTTTTGTCCGCTGCTGCGGGCAAAAATTCGGTCCCCGGCAGCCATAATTCCGCGGTTTTCCGGGCCGGCCACCACGCGTGGGGCCGCTGCGTATTGGGCGGCATCGACTATGCGGGGCGCGGACAAAAAAGGCTCCATCACGTCGCGTTTGAGCGCGGCAATGGTCTCGGGCGGCAGGCTTTGGCTGCGCGCCTGGGGCAACAGGCGCTCGCTCTCCTGGATTGCAAACGCTTTGGACGCAGTTTGTGCCAGCCCGGCGGTGCAAGTGGCCAACAACGCGGCCAAACCGAGCGCTTGGCCGCCATGCCAGCCGAGCTTTAGAAGTCGCGAAATCACCATGCGTCTAACCCTTATTAAAAAATATATTTAATTTGGTAATTATTGCCGTTAAATACGATTTTTCAATGGATATTTCAGGGCTTTCTTCATAAAACCGCTAAAAAAGCGAAAATACAAGCCTTTCATTTCCCGCGCGCGCATGGCATTACTTCCGATTCTTTGTTATCCCGACCTGCGGCTGCATACCGTGGCCAAGCCGGTGGCCGCCGTGGATGCGCGCATCCGTCAGTTGTGCAGCGACATGTTGCAAACCATGTACGAGGCCAGCGGCATCGGTCTGGCCGCTACGCAGGTCAATGTCCACGAGCGCCTGATCGTGATCGACCTGTCCCAAGAGCACGACCAGCCCCTGGTGCTGATCAACCCCGAACTGGTCTGGACCAGCGAAGGCAAGCACCTCAACGAAGAGGGTTGCCTCTCGGTGCCGGGCATTTATGACGGCGTGGAGCGCTTTGACGCAGTGCATGTGCGCGCCCTGGACGCCCAGGGCCACAGCCGTGTGATTGAGGCCGAGGGCTTGCTGGCCGTGTGCATCCAGCACGAGATGGACCATTTGCTGGGCAAGGTGTTTGTGGAATACCTCTCGCCCTTAAAGCGCAACCGCATCAAGACCAAAATGCTCAAAGCCCAGCGCGAGGACGCGCGTTGAGGCTGATTTTTGCCGGCACCCCGGTATTTGCACGCACCGCGCTCGAGCGCTTGCATGCGGCCGGCCACACCGTGGCCTTGGTGCTGACCCAACCCGACCGCCCCGCTGGCCGCGGCATGAAGCTGCAGCCCTCGCCGGTCAAACAATTCGCGCTGGAGCAGGGCTTGGCGCTGGCCCAGCCCACCAGTTTGCGCTTGGACGGTGCCCATGGCGAGCAGGCCGCCCAGGCCCGTGCGCTGGTCGCGCAGGCCCAAGCCGAAGCCATGGTGGTTGTTGCTTACGGCCTGATTCTTCCGCAATGGGTGCTGGACGATATGGCCGGTCCCGGGCAGCGCGGTTGCTTCAATATCCACGCCTCTTTGCTGCCACGCTGGCGCGGCGCCGCGCCCATCCACCGCGCCATTGAGGCCGGCGACGCCCACAGTGGCGTGACCATCATGCAAATGGATGCCGGCCTGGACACCGGGCCCATGCTCTTGCAGTCTGCGCTGCCCATCGCCCCGGACGAAAGCACCGCCACCTTGCACGACCGCCTGGCAGCCCTCGGGGCCGATTTGATGCTGCAAACCCTGGCCCAGGCGGACGCGCTTCAGCCGCGTTCCCAGCCCGCACAAGGCGTGTGCTACGCCCACAAAATCGAGAAAAGTGAAGCCGCCATTGATTGGCGCCAGCCGGCGCATGTCATTGCCCGCAAAGTGCGCGCTTTGGACCCCTTCCCCGGCGCCAGCGCCAGCCTTGGTGGTGAGACGCTCAAAGTCTGGGCCGCCCAGGCGCTGAGCCAAGATGGCCACGCGGGCCACGCACCAGCCAAGGCGCCACCCGGACACATCCTCGCGGTGGACGGCGACGGCATCCTGGTGGCTACGGGCGAGGGCGGTTGCGTGCGGCTGACGCAGTTGCAGCGCCCCGGCGGCAAGCGCCTGGCCGCAGCGCCGTTCTTGCAGGGCCATCCGCTTGCGCCCGGCCAGTGTTTTTCGGTGGATGCGCAAGGCGGCGCTCCCTGATGTTTTGGTCCCGCCAGTACCGGTCGCACCCGGATTACCGCCAAGGTTTTTTTGACATGCTCTCGGTCGCTCCGGGCATTGCTGCCTGGGGTTTGATGACCGGCGTAGCCATGGTCAAGTCGGGCATGAGCACAGTGGACGCGCTGGCCATGAGCTTGTTTGTTTTTGCCGGCAGTTCGCAGCTTGCGGCCATCCCCTTGCTTGCTGCCGGAGCGCCGATGTGGGTGATTTTGGTGACCGCTTTTTGTGTCAATTTGCGCTTTGTGGTGTTTAGCGCGCACATGCGCAGCTACGTGATGCACCTGCCGCGCTGGCAGCGGCTGGTGGTGGGCTATTTCACGGCGGACCTGACCTACGCACTCTTTACCCGCCGCTACCCGGTGCCTGCGGACCAAGAACCCGAGCGCTTGGCGCAAACCGCCTACCTGGCCGGCAATGCCGGCATCAACTGGTTTAGCTGGATGTCTTGCAGCGTGCTGGGTGTGGCGCTGGCTAACTACATTCCGCCGGCTTGGGGTCTGGGTTTTGCTGGCGTACTGGCGCTCACGGGGGTGCTCTGCTCTTTGGCGACCAGCCGCTTGCGGGTGATGTCGGCAGCCTTGGCTGCCAGCGTGGCGGTGGCTGCGTATGCGCTGCCGCTCAAGCTCAATATTTTGCTGGCTATCGCTGTCGCCGTGGGTTTGTGTCTGGCGATGGAAAGCGCGCTGGCTCCGGCATTGAAAGAGGAGGGCTGACATGAACGCCTTCATGGACACGATCTGGGCTTGGCTGCAAGCGAGCACCTGGCCCTCGCACCAGCCCTGGACGCTGATCACCATCATGCTCATGGGCGGCGTGACCATGCTTGCGCGTTCCTTTTTCTTTATTTCGCAGACGCCTTGGTACCTGCCGCGCTGGGCGCAGCGGGGCTTGGAATACGCACCCATTGCCGCCTTGTCGGCCGTGGTACTGCCCGAAATTGTGATGACGCACGGCGTCTTTATCCACACGCCTTTTGATGCGCGCCTGTATGGCGCCATCGCCGGGGCCACCTATTTCTTTTGGCGCCGAGGCGGCGGGCAGGCGGTGCTGGGCACGATTGTGAGCGGCATGGCCGTTTATTTGCCTTTACACATTGGCCTGGGCTGGTAAGCGCGGCTTGGGCGGGCCTGCCTACAATCTGCGCCAACTGCTTCGCCGGCACCGCTTTTTTCATTGATCGATCCGCCATGAACGTTATCCGCTTTCAAGATTTATGCATCCAGGGCAAGGTGGCCGGAACCCGGGTGTTCATCCGTGCCGATCTCAACGTGCCTCAGGACGCGCAAGGCCGCATCACCGAAGACACGCGCATCCGCGCCAGTGTGAAATGCATTGAGATGGCGCTGGAGTCGGGTGCGGCGGTGATGGTCACCTCGCACCTGGGCCGCCCCACCGAGGGCACGCTGCGCCCCGAGGACTCCTTGGCGCCCGTGGCCCAGCGCCTCTCGGAGCTGCTCGGGCGCCCGGTGGCGCTGCGCAGCGACTGGACCGAGGGCGTGGCCGTGCGCCGGGGCGAGGTGGTGCTGCTGGAGAACTGCCGCGTGAACCCCGGCGAGAAGAAAAACGACCCCGCTCTAGCGCGCAAAATGGCCGCGCTGTGCGATATCTTTGTGCACGACGCGTTTGGCACCGCCCACCGCGCCGAAGCGAGCACCTACGGGATTGCCGAGTTCGCCAAAATCGCCTGCGCCGGGCCCCTGCTGGCCGCCGAGATGGACGCCATTGCCAAAGCCCTGCTGGCCCCGCGCCGTCCGCTGGTGGCCATCGTGGCGGGCTCCAAAGTCTCGACCAAGCTCACCATTCTGAAAAGCCTGTCGGCCAATGTGGACCAGCTCATTGTGGGCGGCGGCATCGCCAACACCTTTATGCTGGCGGCGGGTATGAAGATCGGCAAAAGCCTCGCCGAGCCCGATTTGCTGGATGAGGCGCGTGCGGTCATTGAGGCCATGCGCGAGCGCGGCGCCGAGGTGCCCATACCCACCGACGTGGTGACGGCCAAAGCCTTTGCCGCCGCTGCGCCAGCGACCATCAAAGCGGCCAGCGAGGTGCAAGACGACGACCTGATTCTGGACATCGGCCCCCAAACCGCCCAGGCCCTGGCCGCACAACTGATGCGCGCGGGCACCATCGTTTGGAACGGCCCCGTGGGCGTGTTTGAGTATGCGGCTTTTGAGAACGGCACCAAAGTCCTGGCCCAGGCCATTGCCCAGTCCAGCGCCTTTAGCATTGCCGGGGGCGGCGACACCTTGGCGGCCATTGCCAAGTACGGCATCGCAAACCAAGTGGGCTATATTTCGACCGGTGGCGGGGCATTTTTAGAGGTGCTCGAGGGCAAAACCCTGCCGGCTTTCGAGATTTTGGCCCGGCGCGCGGCCCAGGCCAACTGAGCAAAGCCCTAGGGTATTGTGTGGCTTTGGCGGCTGTGCGGCGCGCAACGGTGACAATGGCGCCATTGGTTATCGATTTTGGTATTTTTGTTTTATTTACTTGAAGGAACTTAGCATGTCAAATCGTCGTGAATTTGTGGCCCAACTCGGTTTAGGTGCCAGCGCCTTGGTGTCGGGTGCTGTTTTCGCTGCCCCGCCCTTGGTGGCCGAGTCTGATGCCAACGCGGCCAGCCTGGGCTACAAAGCCGACGGCACCAAGGTCGACAAATCCAAATTCCCCAAATACGCTGCCGGCCAAAACTGCGGTAACTGCGCCTTGTTCCAAGGCAAAGCGGGCGATGCAGCGGGCGGTTGCCCCCTGTTTGCGGGCAAGCAAGTCCCGGCCCAGGCCTGGTGCAGCGCCTACGCCAAGAAGGCCTGATACGCCTTTCCTCGCTTCCCTGACGCCCGCACTGCGGGCTGCTGCCCAGGCCGCCGGCGTGGCCGAGCCCACCGCTGTGCAAAGCGCCTCGCTGCAGGCGATTTTGGAAGGCCGCGACCTGTGGGTCTGCGCGCCCACCGGGTCGGGCAAAACCCTCGCTTACGCGCTGCCCTTGCTGCAGCGCTTGCAAAGCCCGGCGCCCTTGGGTGCCCGGGGTGCGCATTGCGTGCGTGTGCTGGTGCTGGTGCCCACGCGCGAGCTGGCCCTGCAAGTCTTTGAGGTGCTGCGCGAACTCGCGCGTGACCTGCCGGTGCCCGTCAAGGTCAACACCGTGTTTGGCGGCGTTTCCTTGCAGGCCCAATTGCGGGCGCTGCGCGGTGGCACCGACCTCATGGTTGCCACGCCTGGGCGCTTGCTGGACGTGTTGGCCCACCATGCCTTGCCCCTGGACCGGGTGCAAAGCCTGGTGCTTGATGAGGCCGACCGCTTGCTGGAGCACGGTTTTTCCGAAGAGGTGCAGGCCATCGTGGCCCGCGTGCCCCAGCCCGGGCAACGCTTGTTTTTGTCCGCGACTTTTGCCCCTGCGCTGGACGTGCTGGCCAACAGCCTGCTGCACCAACCCTTGCGCGTGGAACTCAGCGAGGCGCCGACATTGCAGGCCGATATTGCCCAATCGGCTATGCTGGTCGACGCCGGCATGCGCACCCGCTTGCTGCGCCATTTGCTTGCTCAACATGCCTGGAGCCGCACCTTGGTGTTTGTGGCGACCCAGTTTGCTGCCGAAATCGTGGCCGATAAGCTGCGCAAAACCGGCGTGCGCGCCGAGCCCTTGCACGGCCGTTTAAGCCAAGGCAAACGCAGCCAGGTATTGGCAGACTTCAAGGCTGGGCGCATTGGCGTGGTGGTGGCGACCGATTTGGCGGCGCGCGGTATCGACATCGCCGAACTGCCCGCCGTCGTCAATTACGACCTGCCGCGCTCGGCGCAAGACTACACACACCGCATTGGACGCACCGCGCGGGCGGGGCTGGCGGGCCAGGCCATCAGCCTGGTGACGCCACCTATGCAGGCGCACTGGACGCTGATCAGTAAACGCCATGGGCTGGACGTGGTTTTGGGCACCGAGCCCGGTTTTGAGCCTGCGCCCGACACCGCCCCTATGGCGCCCCCTTTGGGCGCTGCGCCGGCCGACCCCCACGGCGGGCGCAAGGGTCTTCGCCCCAGCAAAAAAGACAAACTGCGCGCCGCTGCCGCTCTGGCGGCCAGCGCGCAAACCGTCTGATCTAGCCGCCACGGGTGACGCAGTGAGCGAGGACAACCAGCTTTTCATGCCGCCCAGCTTTGTGGCCGTGTACCTTCCGCCAGGCAAACAACGGCCCACGCTGGGGCTCGCCGAACTGGCCGCCCGCTACGAGCTGTGCGAAGACATGGCCCAGATGCTCACCACCCACGCCAGCGAGATGCAGTTGCGCAGCGATGCACCGTCCGGCCAGGTGCTGGAGCAATGCCTGCAAGGCCTGAGCGGCCCCGAAGCGCCCGTGGCGCCCGAGGAGGCGCGCTGGGTCGTGTCGCGCCTGGCTGAACTTCTGCAATGGCCGCCACCCGCTTGGCAGCCAGCGCAGCTGCCATTGGAGTAAGGCGCGATGGCAGGACGTCTGGGGCGCTATGGGTGGGTCATCGCCGGCTGTGTGCTGCTGGTGGTCTTGCTTCACGCGCTGGGCCTGCACTTGCTCGGGCGCATGCTGCCCGGCTCTGCCGCAGCGCCCGAGGCCGGCGAGCTTAATCAGGCCTTTATTACCCGCAGCATTCAATTGGGCGCAGCGTCGGTCACGGTTGCGCCCAACGCTGCGCAGCCTGCACGCATGGCCCCTGGGGCCGTTGCAACCCCTACTGCGGCCAACAGCGCGCCCAATGTTCCCAGCTTTCAAGAGCCAGCGATGCCACCGAGCCCTTTAACGCCGGCAGCAGCGCCGGCCTCGGCTCCCGCATCGGACAGGCCGGAGCCGAGCCTGGGTGCAAGCCCAAGTTCCAGCGCGAGCGCCACCACTGCCAACCATAACCCCCCGCCCGTCGCCACAGTGCCACCCGCCGCTGAGGGCAGTGCCACGGCAGGCGCCAGCGGTGTGAGCCCGCTGCCGGTGTATAGCTACGCGATTCCTGCTTCCACGCGCCTGAAATACGACGTATCGGGCACCATCAGCGGCTTTAAATACTACGTCGGGGGCGAACTTTTGTGGCTGCAAGACGGTAGCAACTACACCGCGCGCTTGGGTATCCGCCATTTCTTGCTGGGGTCGCGGGTGCAGACCAGCAAAGGCCTGCTAACCGCCCAAGGCCTGGAGCCCAAGCGCTTTGGTGACAAAACGCGCAGTGAAGTGGCGGCACACTTCGAGCGCGACAAAGGCAAGATCAGCTTTAGCGCCAATACCCCAGACGTAGGGCTGCTACCAATGGCGCAAGACCAACTCAGCGTTTTTATCCAATTGGCCGCTATTTGGGCCGCCCAGGAGCAGCGCCCGGCGCCGGGCAGCCAGATCGCGTTCCAGGCAGTCGGGGCACGCACCGCCGAGCAATGGGCTTTTTTGGTGGGCCAGCCCGAGACGCTGCGCATTGACGACAAGCCCTGGCCTGCGCACAAGCTCACGCGCGAGCGCAGTGGCGACTTTGACACCCGTGTGGAGCTGTGGCTGGCCCCGGCGCTGGACTACTTGCCGGTGCGCATCCGTCTCACGCAAAGCAATGGCGATGAGGTCGACATGGTTTGGAGCAGCACCGAAAAGCCCTGATTTGGCCTTTTGCGCAGGAGTGGGGCTCCGTTTCCTGTTACCCTTCGCTCACACATTCTTACTGCCGCCTCGTATGAACACGCTTTACGACTCCGAATCCTTTACCGTGACGCATATGCTGGCCAATGGCCAGATGCCCGAGGAGGGCACCGTCGTCTTTTCGGCAGGGGGTAACACCACCTTAAGCGACGTCAAGACGGCCCAGCACCCCCAAGGTGTGCCCATGCTGGCGCGCCACGGTTTTGAAATCGTGGACAAGCGCTCGGGCAAAGAGGTCTATCTCGACGGTTCCTGGGCCGAGTTGTTCCAGCAGCACATCGCCGCTTGGCAGGTCAATATGCCGACCCAGGAAGAGGTCGAGGAGACCCTGGAGCAGTACGCGGGGCTGGCGCAAAATCCGGTGGTCATCCATTGAGTGGTTGCTCGGCTTACGTATGACCATAGCCGACCTCCGGTTTGACATCGAGTAATCGGCCTGTGTTAGTGCTGCCAAGACTTTTCCAATGGTTCGCAGTCCTGGGGCTGGGGCTGTTGTCTTGTGCACCTGCTTTGGCCTCCGGCGGCGCTGATTGTCATGGCCATGGTGCCAAAAGCCCTCCGCTTCACGTATCGGCCTACCCATCGCCCGCGAACTTAGCCCAGCTGTATTCCGTCTCTTTGGTAAATAGTTTGCAGCCGCAAGAGGGCTTGGTTCCAACTTCGGGCAGCGCTGAGCTCCCCGCAGCTATCGATGCGGAACAGGTTTGTGGCAGTTGCGCCAACTGTGCCGCATGCTGCTTGAGCGTGGCGCCGCCGCTCAGTTTGCGCTTGCCTGAGGCATTTGTGGCGCAGGGACGCGTCAGCCTCATGTTTGAACCCCACCTCCCCGCGCCTGACCTAGCGGCCCTAGAGAGACCTCCGCAGCCTGCACCCGCCCAGACTGCTTGACGCTGACGTGCGCCTTTGGGCTGCGCAGGTGTCGCTGTCTTGAGTCCGGTTTTTGCGTTCTGGCCTTGTCGCTTGACGCAACGTCCCATCCAGCGAGGTGACTATGGTTCGAAATATTCGTTTTTCTATGTGGCTGTGCGCCTGCGCGCTGGTGCCCCTGGCCGCGGCGCAAAACAGCGCCCCACTCACAGCGGGCTCGCAAGTGCCCATGTCCCTGAGCGCCCAGGGGGCCCAACCAAGCATGCCAGCCCACCCATCGGCTTGGGACGGCTATCAGCCCTGGCAATCCCCTGAGGTGGGCGACTGGCGCCAGGCCAATGCTCTTGTCGGGCGCATCGGCGGCTGGCGGGTCTATGCCCGTGAAATGGCTCCCATTGCCAAGCCGGCCGCGCCTACTGAGCACACGCCATGAACCGGCGCGTATGCAGTGCCATCGTGGTGCCCCTGATGCTGGCCTATTTAGCGGGTTGCGCTAGTGTTGACACCTCCAAGGTGTTGATGCAAACGCAGCAAGACCTGGCTCCTTTCACCGCCACGCCGCTGCAAATTTCCTTCACACCCGAACAAGCAGCACAGCGCAGTGCAGCGGCGCAGCATTTACTGGAGCAACCTTTGCAGCAGGCCGACGCCGTGGGTCTAGCCTGGCTAAACAGTCCGGCCCTACAGGCCTTGCTGGCGCGGGCCATGGCCGATGCAGCGCAAGCCGCGCAACAAGGCCGTATCGCCAACCCGCGGCTGGGGCTGGAGTGGTCCAGCCTGCTCGATGAAACCGAAATCGCTAGGCGCATCAGTTTTGGTTTGCTCGATCTCTTGACCCTGCCGCAGCGCCAGGGCTTGGCCGCTGGCGCGGTGCAGCAGGTGCAATTGCAATTGAGCATGGATGTGGTCGAACAAATCAGTGCCGTACGCCAAGCCTGGGTGAAGGCGGTCGCGGCGCAAGAGGCCGCAGGTATTGGGGCCCAATTGGCCCGGCGCATGCAAAACGTGGGCAATATCAGCAAGCTGCAAGCGGCGCGCCAACAACTTTGGTATGCCCAAGCTACGGTTCAACTGGCGCAAGCGCGCGACGAGGCGCAGTCGGCGCGCGAAGGCCTGGTGCGGGCCCTGGGCTTGGACAGCGTGCAAGCGCGAGCCCTGCGCTTGCCTGCGCGCCTGCCCGATGTGCCCGCCGCACCGCGCGAGTTTGATGCAGCCATGGCCCAGGCCTGGCAGACACGGCTGGACCTGCGCATGGCCCAGGCGGCTTGGGAGAGCGCCCAGCAAGAGCGCACCTTGGGCCAGTGGACCAGCCGGGGCGACGTGGAAATCGGTCTGCGCAGTGACTTGGTGCGAGGCGCTGAGGGCAGCAACACTCGCCAGGGCCTGGAGCTGGGTCTGGCACTGCCTTTGTTTGACGACGGCAGCTTGCGCCGGGCCGGGCTCGATGCGCGCAGCCTGGCGCTGGCGCTGCAGGTACAGGCTACCGAACGGCAAGCCGCTTCGCAGCTGCGCGAGAGCTATGCGCATTACCGCAGCACTTACGAATTAGCGCGCCAGTACCGCGATGAACTGCTGCCCTTGCGCAAAACTATGTCCGAAGAGACGCTGCTGCGCTACAACGGCATGCTGGTCAGCGTGTTTGATTTGTTAGTGGATGCGCAAGAACAAATCGCCTTGGTGCGCGCGGCCCTGGCGGCGCAGCAGCAATTTTGGCTGGCTGATGCGGCGCTACAAGCCGCGCTTCTCGGTAAGCCATTGGCCGGAGCCGCCGCCACGGCGCAGTCCGCAGGGCCAGGAGCATCCGATGCAGGGCATTGAATCAAAAACACCGCGTAGCGTGATCTTGAATGCATGCGCCCTACTGCGTCAGACCAGCGATACGCATCCGCCCCTAGCAGCCAGCCCAAAGGAGTTTTTCCTATGAATACCCGCCGCCATTTTTTCCAAAGCGCAGGCATTGCCGGTGGTGCGCTGGCCGCAGCGGCTATCAGCCGCTTGGCGCTAGCTGCCTTGCCCGAACCGGTGTTACAAAACGCGCCGGACACCATGCCTCCGCTGGCCCCGCCCAATGGCCGGCCTTACCGCCCGGTACTCACACTCAACGGCTGGACACTGCCTTGGCGCATGCGCGATGGCGTGAAGGAATTTCATCTGGTGGCCGAGCCGGTGGTACGCGAAATGGCGCCCGGCTTTAAGGCGCATTTATGGGCTACAACGGCCAGTCGCCCGGCCCCACGATTGAAGTGGTGGAGGGCGATCGGGTGCGCATTTATGTCACCAATAAATTGCCCGAGCACACCAGCGTGCATTGGCATGGCCAGCGCCTGCCCAATGGCATGGATGGCGTGTCTGGTCTGAACCAACCTTCTATCAAACCGGGTAAAACTTTTGTATATGAATTTGTAGCGCGCAGGCCCGGCACTTTTATGTACCACCCGCATGCCGATGAAATGACGCAGATGGCCATGGGCATGATGGGCATGTGGGTCACGCACCCCAAAGTGCCGCACCCCTTGATCGACGAGGTAGACCGCGACATTTGTTTTTTGCTCAACGCCTATGACATCGACCCCGGCAGTTACACGCCGCAAATCATGACCATGCTGGAGTTCAATATTTGGAGCTGGAACAGCCGCGTGTTTCCGGGCATTGATTCGATCAACGTGCGCTATGGCGACAAAGTGCGCATCCGCATGGGCAACCTGACCATGACCAACCACCCGATCCACATCCATGGCCATGAGTTCCAGGTGACCGGCACCGACGGCGGACCGGTGCCGCACAGCGCGCGCTGGAGCGAGGTGACCACCGACATCGCCGTGGGGCAAATGCGGCAAATCGAATTTGTCGCCGACGAGGAAGGCGACTGGGCTTTCCATTGCCACAAAAGCCACCACACCATGAATGCCATGGGCCACAAAATTCCTACGCTTATTGGTGTAGACCACAGTGGGCTGGCCGGTCGTATTCGCCAACTCATTCCGGACTACATGGTCATGGGCGAGCGTGGCATGGCCGATATGGCCGAAATGGAAATGTCGCTACCGGACAACACCGCGCCCATGATGACCGGCGAAGGGCCCTTTGGCGGCGTGGAAATGGGCGGTATGTTCAGCATGGTCAAGGTGCGCAAAGAACAAAAACCCGGTGACTACAGCAACCCCGGTTGGTACCGCCACCCGCCGGGCAGTATGGCTTATGAGTGGACGGGCGCCTTGGCCGAACCGGCGCGCAGCCAAGCAGCGGGCAAAAGCGCTATGCCAGTGCAGGCCATGCCGCAAGGCGAGGTGCAAGTGCAGGTGCGCAAGCCCCAGAAAGTTGGCAGCAAGCTTGATAAAGGTCACCAACATTAAGGTGGAAATGGGCTACAAACCGCTATGCGCTTTAGCCCTACGCAAGCCTCACTTAAGCCTCACCAGCAAACCATCAAAAACTTTTTACGACAAGGAAAACACCATGCGAACCCCCACCATTTTTTTAGCGGCGGCACTGCTGGCAGTGAGCGTGGCGGCACAGGCCAGCGGCTCCCATGCCGGTGGCCACGCGCATGACGGCCCATCAATCGGCCAGCCCGGCCAGGCCGACAAAGTCAGCCGCACCGTCTCCATCGACATGCAGGACAACATGCGCTTTGTGCCGGCCACGGTAGCGGTCAAACAAGGCGAGACGATTCGCTTTGTGGTGCGCAACACCGGCGCGTTAGCGCATGAGCTGGTACTCGGGAATATCAAAGACCTAAAAGTCCACGCCAAAGCCATGCAAAAGTTTCCCGATATGGAGCATGAAGAGTCCAATATGCTGAGCGTCGCGCCCGGCGCGCAGGGTGAACTGCTATGGCATTTCACCAGCGCAACTACCGTGGACTTCGCCTGTTTGCGCCCCGGCCATTACGAGGCCGGGATGAAAGGCAAGATCCAAGTCGCCAAAGGCAAAGCGACGCCAAAAAACAAGGAGCAGCACGATGCGCACAACCACTAAAACTACGCGACGCCAGTGCTTGCAACTAGGGCTGGCGCTGCTGGCTGCACCGGCCATAGGCGCGCAAGCTGCGGTAGCGGTCGAGGTCTGGAAAGACCCCCATTGCGGCTGCTGTGAAGACTGGGTTGTCCACCTCAGGCAAGCGGGCTTTAGCGTCAAGGTCAATGACCAAGGCAACGAGGCGGCGCGCAAGCGCTTAGGTATACCGGATGCGCTGGGCTCTTGCCACACCGGCAGCGTGCAGGGCTATGCGTTGGAAGGCCATGTACCGGCCACAGACATCCGCCGTTTGCTGCGCGAAAAGCCTCAGGCTGTGGGGCTGGCCGTGCCAGGTATGCCGGTAGGCTCGCCGGGCATGGACGGCGCGGTGTACCAAGGCCGCAAAGACCCGTACAAAGTCTTGCTCGTTGCTAAGGATGGCAGCAGCACTGTTTTCCACGCTTACCCCTAAAGGATCAGACTATGTCT
Source organism: Comamonas sp. lk (assembly GCA_945861345.1). GTDB lineage: Bacteria > Pseudomonadota > Gammaproteobacteria > Burkholderiales > Burkholderiaceae_C > Allorhodoferax. The sequence goes on along the minus strand of CAMATX010000010.1, from coordinate 4,789 downwards.
CTCTTACCGAACCGCCGTCTGGCGTCTGTTGCACTGCTATCGCTGGCGCTCCTGCCCTTGGCTTCCTGGTCGCAAAGCGACGAAAAAGTAGCGGGCGAGGTGCGCAAAGTGGACCGCGACAATCTCAAAATTACTATCAAGCACGGCGAAATCAAATCCTTCGACATGCCTGCCATGACCATGGTCTTTACCATCAAAGATCCCGCCTTGCTAGAGGCAGCCAAGCCCGGCGACAAAGTGCGCTTTGGGGTGGCGCGTGAAGACGGTAAATTTGTGGTGACAGCGATCGAAGCGGCGCCTTGAGGGTGGCCTAATCAACTACCCGCATAGCGGTAAATCTGATTGCCTTGCGGCGCGTGGATTTGCGCGTTGAAGGACAGGATGATGCGCTCGCGTTCGCCTTCGTAGGGCATGGCTTTGTGCGGTAAAAAAGCAGGGAAAACAACTAGTTCACCTTCTTGCGGACTCACGTCCAGCGTGGCGTTTTGCATGAAGGCGTTGCCCATGTCCATGTGCGCGCCGCCCAAGAGCGGAAACATAGGGCTGTAAAAGCGCGTCACGCCGTTGAGCGCGCCCCATTGCGGGTGTTTGGCGCGCTCGTGCGGCGGGTCGATTTGCAGGTAGTACACGCCAGACCACGAGCAATTGCCGTGGGTGTGCACATCATGGAAAGCCGCGCCGTTTTGAATCTGAAACCACACGCCGGTCAGGAGCAGTTGCAAGGGCTGCTGGCCCGGTGGCCAGACTTGGGCATTGGCGCGTTGCGCGGTGTCTTGCAGCGATTGCACGATGAACTGCACCAGGGCCCGAAACTCGGGCACGTCCACCCGGTTAAGCAAATCGTCTTCGCTGGCGTAAAACGCACCAGCGCGCTCTGGGTGCAAGGCCACATCGGTGGCGCGCATGCTGGCAAACACGCGCGAAAGCACCGGATTGATATCGGCCGCACCCGCAAAGCGGTGCCGCCCCATGGGCACTGGCCATTGGCCGGTGAAGGTCTTGCTTGCGTCCGCGTTCATGGCCTCGCGCATGTCCCGGCTGAGGGCTTCGCTCATGCGTGCGCGTCGGCCAGCGCTTGCGGCAATTCCAGCTTCCAGCCGGTGCGCGTGGCCAGGGCTTCGATGTCTTGCAGCGTGTCCAGGTCGGTGATAAAGCGCGTGTTGCTGGTGTGATGCACATGCACCAAAGCCGGCTGGTTTTCGACAAAGTTGCGGCAGGCCAGGTTGACATCGCTGGCGCGAATGTCGGCCAGCGCCACATCGTCCATCACCAAGGGGTTGCCGCGCTGCCCATCGACCATAGGCACCAGCACATGGCCGCTGGCGCGCTTTTTGAAGGCGGCGATCAACTCCGTCAAATCCGCAGCGCCCAAGAGCGGCTGATCGGCCAGGGCCACCAGCACCGCATCAAAATTACCGCGCAAAGCATTCAGGCCACAGCGCACCGAACTTTGCTGGCCCAGCGCGAAGTCCGGGTTGTGCGCCAGGGTCACGGGAAAGGAGGCGATGCTGGCTTCCACCGCATCGCGCGCATAGCCGGTGACCACCACCACCTCATCAACCCCAGCGCCGCTCAGCGCAATCAACTGGCGCTTAATCAGGGGAACGCCTTGCAGCGTGATCAGCGATTTGGCGACGCCGCCCATGCGGCTGCCCTGGCCAGCGGCCAGCAGCACGGCGCCAATGCGCAAGCGGGCATAGAGTCCGCCACCTTGTTTGAGTAAACATCCCATGCTTAGGCCTTGTGTGTGTGGGTGGAAAAAAGTGTGCTGCGCAGCAAGTCCGGCAAGCGCGACAGACTGGCCAGATTATGGGCCGGCATGGCGCGGTAGATACTGGGCAGTGCGCCTTGCATCGCCTCGGATTGGGGTAATGCTTTGGTCGGGTGCAGCCAGCACACGCGCACGCCGCGCGCATGCAGGCGCGCCAGCAATTCGCCCAGCGCCTCTGGCGGGTCGGTGTCATAGCCATCGCTAAAGACCAAAAACACATCGCCCCGGCGCAACCAGCGGCCCATGTGCAGGTCCACCGCTTCTTGCAAGCAAGACGCGATGCGCGTGCCGCCGCCAAAGCCAAAGGTCACGGCATTGATTTTTTCTTGCACCCGCGCGCTGCGCTGCTTCATCAGCGGCGTCACTTCGGCTAGCCGGGTGTGAAACACAAAGGCCCGCGCTTGCAGCACTTCCACAAAAGCGCGGCTCAGGCGCAGAAAAAATTGGGCGTGCACTTCCATGGATCGGCTGACATCCACCAACACCGCCACCCGTGGCGTGCGGCGGCGCGGCTGGGTGCGGTGCAGGGCAATCAACTCGCCGCCGCTGGCCAGGGCCGCGCGCATGGAGCGGCGCAGGTGCACCGTGCCCGCGTGCACATCATGCGCGCGCCTGCGCGTCAGTTGCGTGTGCATGCGCCGCTTGAGCGCGCGCACCAAGGGTTCAAAGCGGTCCAGGTCGCCGGGCAGCCAGTCCGCAAAATCGCGTTCATCGGGCGCAGCATGGCGGCTGGCACCGGCTTGGGCACGCTGGCTTTCGCTGCCGGACTCGCTGTCGCCCACTGCCGCATCGTCGGCCTGGCCCAGGCTACTTTGTGGCTGCCCAGGTGGCGTGTTGCCCGCTTGCTCTGCCATGTCCTGGTGCATTTGCTGCACCAGTTGCTGTAAGTGGCGTGGCTTGTGTTGCAGGCCCGAAGTGCGCGCGGTGCCGCGCACCTTGTGCGGGAACCAAAAGGCCTGGTGCAAGTCCGGGTACTTGGCCCATTGCGCCTGGCTGCCGCTGGCAATCGCGCGCCATAAGGCCTCGGTGCGTTTCCACTGCGCTAGTGGCAGGGCGCTAGCGGCGCGCAGCATCAAATTGATCTCGGCAAAGCCCAAGGCAAAACCGTGTTCGCGCAAGTAGTGCGCAAAATCAGCCAGTTGCTGGCGCGGGTCGGTCGCGGTGGGCTGCATGGCCGCGCAAGTGCTTACTTAAAGCCGCCGGCGACGCCCACGTCCTGGCCGATACGCGGGCCGTCGATCAGCTTGGCCACGCGCTCGGGCGTCACGCCCCAACGGTCATTGCGCGTCTTGAGCAGCGCGGCCAGCGAATGGCTGAGCAGTGCAGGGTCTTGCGGCAACTCTTGCAGGCCGAGTTTGAAGAGCACGCGCACCCAGTCCAGGGTTTCGGCAATGCCCGGCGTTTTGTCCAGGTCTTCTTTGCGCAGGCGCTGTACAAAGGCCACTGATTCTTCCACCAGGCGGCTGGCCGCTTCGGGCACCAGGGTGCGCACAATGTGCATTTCGCGCGCCAGGCTGGGAAAGTCGAGGTAATGAAACAGGCAGCGGCGGCGCAGTGCATCCGACAAATCGCGCGTGCCATTGCTGGTCAGCACCACCAACGGTTTGCTGCGCGCGTGCAAAGTACCTAATTCGGGAATACTGATCTGGTACTCGGAAAGCATCTCCAGCAAAAATGCTTCAAAAGCCTCGTCGGCCCGGTCGATTTCGTCAATCAACAATACGCAAGGCACTTCGCTGCGTATGGCTTGCAGCAAAGGGCGTTGCAGCAAAAACGCTTCGGAAAACAAATTGCTGCGTAAGGCATCTTGGCCGTTGGCGCCAGCGCCTGCGCTGCTAAATCCAGTGCCGCTTGCAGCCCCGCCTGCACCCGCTTCGGTGAGCCGAATTTCCAATAACTGGCGGCTGTAATTCCATTCATACACCGCTTGCCCCAGGTCCAGGCCTTCGTAGCATTGCAAGCGCAGCAGCGGGCGGCCCAAGGCGCGTGCGCAGGCAGCGGCGATCGCGGTCTTGCCGACACCGGCCTCGCCCTCGATCAGCATGGGCCGCTCTAGTGACAAAGCCATCCAGACCAGGCTGGCGACATCCTCGTCGGCGATATAGCCAGCGCCAAATAATTGTTCGCGCAAGCCCTGCGGGCTTGGCGGCACCGTCGCCTCAGCCATGCCTTAGGATTTTTTGCCGAACAGGCCGGCAAAAAATTGCTTGATCAAAGACCAGACCAAGCCCAGCGCATTGAACTCGGTCGCCACCACCGGCGCGGCCGGGGCACTGGGCGCTGCTGCACTGGGGCTGGCTGGATGCGCCTGCGCGCCAGCCGCAGGAGCGGCACCCGTATCCGCCGCATCCGCAGGCGCAATGGCTTGCAAGGCTTGGGCTTTTTGTGAAAACACCTCGGCAAACTGCGCCAAGATCATGTCCGACACCGAGTTCATCATGCGTCCGCCAAACTGGGCGAATTTGCCGTTCACGATCACCGCCGCATGTCCGGCCAGCACGCAATGGCCGTTCTCGCCAGGCAGCAAAGAGGCGGTTAATTCCATGGACGCGGAAGAGCCGCCTTTGTCCGCGCCTTTGCCCAGCATCTTCAGCGTCTGCGTGGCCGCATCCAGCGCGAGGATTTCAATAGTTCCGGCAAAGGCCGCCACGGCGGGCCCGACTTTTACCCGCACGCTACCCTTAAAGTGGGTGGCGTCTATGTCCTCGGTGATTTGCGCACCGGGCATGCAGGTGGCCAAGGCATGCATATCCGACAACACCGCCCAGGCGGCGGGAATACCGGCGCTTACCGGGTATTGCTTTTCAATTACGACTTCCATGCGCTTACTTTCTGCTGTTTATAAAAAGGAAAAGGGCTGGCACGCTCGCGCGCACCGGCCCTGGGTTGGTGCAAAGCCGCGCGTCAGGTGTTAACGCCCGATTTTTTGAGCTGCTGCCATACGCGGTAAGCGGTGTGCGGCATATTGAAGTGCGTCACACCCAAGTGCGCAAAGGCATCGACCATGGCGCTGGTAAA
>CAMATX010000009.1 GCA_945861345.1 Comamonas sp. lk | reverse complement strand
CCGCGCGGATTTGCCTTCGAAGCCATCACTTTTTCAGGCGTGCGCGGCAAAGGTGTGGCGACCTTGGCGCTCCTGCCCGTGCGCTTGCTGCGCGCCTGCTGGCAAAGCCTGCAGGTGCTGGCGCGTGTGCGCCCCGACGTGGTGCTGGGTTTTGGTGGCTATATCAGCCTACCCGGCGGACTGATGGCCTGGCTGCGCCGTACGCCCTTGGTGCTGCACGAACAAAACTCCGTGGCCGGTGCAGCCAACAAAGTGCTGGCCCGCTTGGCGCGCCGCGTGTTTTGCGCCTTCCCTCAGGCCTTGGTTGGCGCCCAGCATGTGGGCAACCCCTTGCGCGCCGAGTTTTTGCAACAGGCTCTGCCCGAGCAACGCTTTGCCGCACGCTGCGGCCCCCTACAGATTCTGGTGCTCGGCGGCAGCCTGGGCGCACAAGCGCTCAACCAAATCGTGCCCCAAGCGCTGGCCCAGCTAGGCGCAGCAGAGCGCCCCGTCGTGGTCCACCAAAGCGGCGAGCAGCATATTGAGGCTCTGCGCAATGCCTATGCGCAAGCGGGTGTGCAGGCCGAGTTGACCCCGTTTATCGACGACACCGCCAGCGCCATGGCCCGCGCCGACCTGGTCATCTGCCGCGCTGGTGCCAGCACCGTGACCGAGATCGCTGCCGTGGGCGCTGCAGCCTTGTTCGTGCCCTTCCCTGCGGCCGTGGACGACCACCAAACCCATAACGCCCGTTTTTTGGCCGACCAAGGCGCCGCCTGGCTGATGCCCCAATCCACCCTGACGGCGCAAAGCCTCGCCCAGTGGCTGCAAACCTGCGACCGGCCCACTTTGTCGCGCCACGCGCAGGCCGCCAAAGCGATGCAAAACTTGCAGGCTACGGCGGCCATGGTGGCTGCCTGCCAGGAGGCGCTCGCATGATGCGCGGTGTGCAGCACATTCACTTTGTCGGCATCGGCGGCGCGGGCATGTCGGGCATTGCCGACATCTTGCACGCCCAGGGCTACCAGGTGTCGGGCTCGGACCATAACGACAGCATCACTTTGCAACAACTAGCGGCGCGCGGCATCCGCACTTTTGTCGGTCACGTTGGCGCCCAGGTCGCCGGGGCAGACGTGGTCGTTACTTCCAGCGCCGTGGCCGCGGATAACGCTGAAGTGCTTCATGCCAAGGCGCTGCAGATTCCCGTGGTGCAGCGCGCGCAAATGCTCGCCGAGCTGATGCGTTCCAAACAAGGCATCGCAGTGGCCGGCACCCACGGCAAGACGACCACGACCAGCCTGCTCACGAGCGTCTTAGTCCAGGCCGGGCTGGACCCCAGCTTTGTGATCGGCGCACGCCTGCGCAGCGCCGGCACAGCGGCGCGACTGGGCCGTGGCGAGTACCTGGTGGCCGAGGCCGATGAGTCCGATGCCTCCTTTGTGCACCTGCTGCCGGTACTGGCCATCGTGACCAATATCGATTCTGACCACATGCAAACCTATGGCCAGGACTTTGGCCGTCTGCAACAGGCTTTTGTCGATTTTCTGCACCGCTTGCCTTTTTACGGCACCGCCGTCTTGTGCAGCGACGATGCTGCTCTGAGCGCCATAGCCTCCCAAGTGCATTGCCGCGTCAGCACTTATGGCTTGGGCGCTGACGCCCAAGTCCGCGCGGTGGATGTGCGCGCGGTAAGCGGTCAAATGCATTTCAGGGTGCAGCGCGGCACGCTGCCCACGCTGGACATCGTCCTCAATCTCTGCGGTGAGCACAATGTGCGCAACGCATTGGCCGCAATCGCTGTGGCCATGACGCTCGGCATCCCCGATGCAGCGGTACAAAAGGCATTGCGCGCGTTTGACGGCGTGGAGCGGCGCTTTGAGCGTTACGGAGAGCACCACTTACCCACCGGCGGCAGCATGGCCGTGGTGGACGACTATGGCCACCACCCCACCGAAATCGCAGCGACCTTGGCAGCGGCCCGTGGCGCATTTGCTGGACGGCGCTTGGTTCTGGCCTTCCAGCCGCACCGCTATACGCGCACCCAGGATTGTTTTGCCGACTTCGTCGCGGTGCTGGCCTTGGCGGACGCCGTGCTACTGGCCGAGGTCTACGGCGCCGGCGAGGCACCCATTGCCGGCGCCGACAGCAGCGCCTTGGGCCAGGCCTTGCAAGCGAGCTCCGGCAGCGCGCCGGCCTTTGTAGGCGCCGTTGCCGACATGGCGACGGCGGCCATCGCCAAGGCACGCGATGGCGATGTGCTCTTGTGCATGGGCGCGGGCTCCATTGGCGCGCTGGCTGGCCAGGTGGTAGCGCGTTTGCGCGCCACCCAACAAGCGCAGGCCGTAGCATGAGCACCGCGTCAAACATGCACTTTGGCAAAGTCGCTGTGCTCATGGGGGGCAGCTCGGCCGAACGCGCGATTTCGCTCATGTCGGGCCAAGGTGTTTTGGCGGCCCTGCGCAGCCAGGGGGTGGACGCCCATGCGTTTGATCCGCAGCAGCAGTCACTCTGGGCGCTGCGCGAGCAAGGTTTTGCGCGCTGCTTTATCGCCCTGCACGGCCGCCATGGCGAGGACGGCACGGTGCAAGGCGCCCTTGAACTCCTGGGCATTCCCTACACCGGCTCGGGCGTGATGGCCTCGAGCATTGCGGTCGATAAGGTAATGACCAAACGTATCTGGCTAGCCCAGGGCCTGCCCACGCCGGCTTACCGCGTCTTGCCTGCCAACGCGCCAGACAGTGCCGCGATTACGCAGATTCCCGCAGAACTGGGCCTGCCCCTAATCGTCAAACCGCCGCACGAGGGCTCGTCCATCGGGGTGAGCAAAGTGCAAAGCGCCGCGCAAATGCAAGCGGCATTCGATCTGGCCGCCCGCTACGACAACCAGGTGCTGTGCGAGCAATTCATTGATGGCGCCGAGCTGACCTGCCCGGTGATCGGCAGCGGCGACCACGCACGGGCCTTGCCAGTGGTGCGCATACAGGCGCCCTATGGCGCCTACGACTACCAAAACAAGTATTTCACCGATGTCGTGAAATACCACTGCCCAAGTGGTTTACCTGCGGCCTTGGAGCAGGCGCTGCAAACCCTGGTGCTGGCGGCCTACCGGGCACTGGGCTGTCGCGGCTGGGGCCGCGCCGACCTGATGCTGCGCGCCAGCGACCAGCAGCCCTTTTTACTGGAAATGAACACCTCGCCGGGCATGACCAGCCATTCTCTGGTGCCGATGTCGGCGCGCGCCGACGGCATCAGTTATGAAGCACTGTGCGTGCGCCTCTTGGCCGATGCCGCGCTGGACAGCCCGCTCCTAAAAGGAGGCGCCGCATGAACCGCGACCAAAACCAAGGCCTGGATGTGCGCTTGCTCAACGGCGCGGCGATCGCTTTATTTGTGATTGGCGCTTTGGCCATCACACTGAGCCTGACACGCTGGGTTGCCAGCCGGCCGGCTTTTTCTTTCACGCGCATCACAGTGCTTGGCGATGTCGTCCATTGCAATGTGCCCACGGTACGCGCCCATGTGGTCTCGCGCGTAAGGGGCTCATTCTTCACTATGAACTTGGCCCAAACCCGCGAGGCTTTTGAGGCCATTCCGTGGGTGCGCCGCGCGGTGGTACACCGCGAGTTTCCCAACCGCCTGCGCGTGCAGCTGCAGGAGCACGAAGTCGTCGCTTATTGGGGCGACGAAAGCGAACAACGCTTGCTCAATAGCTATGGCGAAGTGTTTGACGCCAACGTCGGTGAAGTCGACCAAGACGGCCTGCCCCGCTTGAACGGCCCCCAAAACCAAAGCGCACAGGTGCTGGCCACCTACCAACAGGTGGAACCCTTGTTTTCGGCGCTCAATCTCAGTATTGATGCGCTGGAGCTGAGCAGCCAGGGCAGCTGGCGCATTGCGCTGGCCGGTGGCGCCAAGATTGAAGCGGGCCGGGGCGATAGCGAAGAAATCGCCGCGCGCTGCCGCAGTTTTTTATCCACTCTGACGCGTGTCGTTGCGCGTTATGGGCGGCCCGTGGGCGCGCTGGAATCGGCCGATTTGCGGCACGAGAACGGCTACGCCCTGCGTTTACGCGGCGTCAGCACCCTGGCCGCCGCCAACCCCACCCCTTGACGATCAAAACAACAGGTAGAAATCTATGGCCCGAGAATACAAAGACTTAGTCGTTGGACTGGACATTGGAACCGCCAAGGTGATGGCGGTGGTCGCCGAGGTGCTGCCCGACGGATCCCTGCGCCTGGCCGGTTTTGGCTCGGCACCGAGCAACGGCCTCAAACGCGGTGTGGTGGTCAATATCGACGCGACGGTGCACAGCATCCAGCAGGCGCTCAAAGAGGCCGAGCTGATGGCCGACTGCAAAATCACCCGCGTCTACACCGGCATTACCGGCAGCCACATCCGCGGCCTCAATTCCAGCGGCATGGTGGCCATCAAGGACCGCGAAGTCAGCCAGGCCGACGTCACGCGCGTGGTCGAGACGGCCAAGGCCATCCATATTTCCAGCGACCAGCGACTGCTGTTGGTAGAGCCCCAGGAATTCATCATCGACGGGCAGGATGTCAAAGAGCCCATCGGCATGAGCGGCATGCGCCTAGAAGCCAAGGTGCATATCGTGACCGGCGCGCAAAGCGCAGCCGAGAACATCATCAAATGCGTGCGCCGCTGCGGCCTGGAAGTAGAGCAACTCATGCTCAACCCGCTGGCCTCGAGCCTGTCGGTGCTGACCGAAGACGAGCGTGAACTGGGCGTCGCGCTGGTAGACATTGGTGCAGGCACGACCGACATCGCCATCTTCACCAACGGCGCCATCCGCCACACTGCCGTGATCCCGATCGCCGGCGACCTGATTACCAGCGACATCGCCATGGCGCTGCGCACCCCGACCAAAGACGCCGAGGACATCAAAGTCGAGAGCGGCCACGCCAAGCAGGTTTTGGTCGATCCCGAAGTACAGGTCGAAGTGCCCGGCTTGGGCGACCGCGGCCCGCGCATGCTCAGCCGCCAGGCGCTGGCCGGTGTCATCGAGCCACGCATCGAAGAAATCTTCACCCTGGTCAACCAGGTGATGCGCGACTCGGGCTACGAGGAGGTGCTCTCTTCGGGCATCGTGCTCACCGGCGGCAGCTGTGTGATGCCCGGCATGGTCGAGCTTGGCGAAGACATTTTTTTAAAGCCGGTGCGCCGGGGCATCCCGCAGTACGCCAACGCCCTGTCCGACATGGTTGCGCAACCGCGCGCCGCAACGGTCATGGGATTTTTGGAAGAGGCCCGCATCGCCCGCATGCGCGGCATCAAGGTGGCCCAAAAAGGCGGCTCAGTCAAAAGCGCTTTTGGTCAGATTCGTGACTTTTTTGCCGGAAATTTCTAAATGAAAAATGATGTCCGCCCCATCAATCGCCGCTGGTGCCACAGTGCCGCCATGTACCTTTGGCTGGCGCGCGCCGGGCCACCCCTGTTCCCCTTGCCTTTTTCGTTGGATACCCAGACTCTCGATAACCCGTTTTTTTCGCAGCCACAACCATTAGGAGCCGCACATGACCATTGAACTCATAGAAGAAGAAATTTTCAACCAGGGAACCCTTATTAAAGTCATAGGCGTGGGCGGTGGCGGCGGCAATGCAGTCGAGTACATGATCCACTCCCAAGTGACCGGCGTGGAATTCATTTGCGCCAACACCGATGCGCAGGCGCTGGGTCGCAGCACCGCGCACCGCACCATCCAGCTGGGCGAGACCGGACTGGGCGCGGGCAGCCGGCCCCAAAAAGGCCGCGCTGCCGCCGAAATGGCCGAGCAGGACATCCGCAACGCCATTGAAGGGGCCAATATGCTCTTCATTACCGCCGGCATGGGCGGGGGCACGGGCACGGGCGCTGCGCCCATCATTGCGCGGGTAGCCAAAGAAATGGGCATCCTGACCGTGGGCGTGGTGACCAAGCCTTTCGAATTTGAAGGCGGCCCGCGCATGCGCAATGCCGACGAAGGCCTGGCCGAACTCGAGGCCAATGTGGACTCGCTGATCGTGGTGCTCAACGAAAAGTTGCTCGAGGTACTGGGCGACGACATCAGCCAGGACGAGGCTTTCTCCTATGCCAACGACGTATTGAAAAACGCCGTCGGCGGTATTGCCGAGATCATCAACGTGCCTGGCCATGTGAACGTCGACTTTGAGGACGTGCGCACGGTGATGGGCGAGCCCGGCAAAGCCATGATGGGCACCGCCCTGGCCCAAGGTCCGGACCGTGCGCGGATCGCCGCCGAACAAGCCGTGGCCTGTCCGCTGCTCGAAGGCATCGACCTCTCGGGCGCCAAGGGTGTACTGGTGCTGATCACCGCGGCCAAAGGCTCGCTCAAGTTGAGCGAATCCAAGCTGGCGATGAACACCATTCGCGCCTACGCCTCGCCCGAAGCGCATGTGATCTACGGCACCGCCTACGACGATTCGCTGGGCGATAACGTGCGCGTCACCGTGGTGGCGACCGGTCTGAGCCGTCCGCGCCGCACCGCGCCTCCGCTGCAAGTGCTGCGCACCGGCACCTATGACGCCGCACCGGCCGCCATGGGAAGCACCAACGCGGCCATGCCCGCAAGCGCCATGTCACGGACCATGGGAACCACGACCTTGGGATCGGCCGCCGGCATGGGCGCTGGCACCGGCATCAGCGCGCCAGCACAGAGCTCCAGTGCGACCGACTACGGCACGCTCAGCACCCCGGCGGTGTGGCGCGGCACCCGGACCTCGGCGGCGCAAAAAGTGGACGCCCTGTCCAGCGGCGGTATGGACGACTACGAAATCCCGGCCTTCCTGCGCAAGCAGGCGGACTAAAGCCGGACCTCGGGCGCGGACGCAGGTACTTTCCTGCGTCCGCCGCCTGGGCACCGTGCGCGCCTTTTACAATCGCACCGTGCTGCAACAAAGAACGCTCCAATCCCTCACCCGCGCCGTTGGCGTGGGCTTGCACAGTGGCCAGCGCGTGGAAATCACGCTGCGCCCTGCCCCACCCGATACTGGCATTGTGTTTCGCCGGGTCGATTTACCGCAGTCGGTAGACATCGCGGTGGCGCCCGAAGCGGTCACCGATACCCGCCTGGCCTCCACGCTGTCCAGCGGCGACGCCAAAGTACACACCGTCGAGCACCTGATGTCCGCCTGCGCCGGCCTGGGTGTGGACAATTTGCTGGTCGATATCACCGCTGAAGAAGTGCCCATCCTGGACGGTTCGGCTGCCTCATTTGTTTTTTTGCTGCAAAGCGCGGGTATTGCCATGCAAAACGCGCCCCGGCGCTTTATCCGTGTAAAGGCACCGATCCGCGTCGCCCAAGGCCAAGGCAGCGACGAAAAATGGGCCTCGCTCGAGCCTTTTCATGGCTATAAGCTCAGCTTTGAAATCGATTTTCAACACCCCGCTGTGGACGCTACGGGCCAGCGCGTGGAGTTTGACCTGAGCGAAGGCTCTTACGCCCGCGACATCGCCCGTGCCCGCACTTTTGGCTTCACCAAAGACGTCGAAATGATGCGCCAAAACGGCCTGGCGCTGGGCGGCGGTCTGGACAATGCCATAGTGATGGACGACTACAAAGTCCTCAACAGCGATGGCCTGCGCTACGACGACGAGTTCGTCAAACACAAAATTCTCGACGCCATGGGAGATTTGTATCTATTGGGCAAACCGCTGCTAGCGCACTACCGCGCCCACCGCTCGGGCCACGCGCTGAACAACGCACTGCTGCGCCAATTGCAAGCCCAGCCCCAGGACTGGGAGGTCGTCAGTTTTGAGGATGTGCGCAACGCGCCCAAAGGCTTTGGCCAGCTCGCACCTGCCTGGTAATCGTCGGGCCACCTTTGCAGCGTGAATTGCGGCTGCGTTTAACGGCTGCGCCCCGCTTTGTAGCCCACACCGCCTGCGCCCAGGCCTTGCGCCTTCGCGATGCGCGCCATCGCAGCGCCCGCGTGCGCATGGGTAATGGCCAGGCCCAAGGCGTCTGCCGCGTCCGGGCCGGGCAGGCTGGGCAAATCGAGCAAGCGGCGCACCATCTCGCGAATTTGCAGTTTGTCGGCGCGCCCGTAGCCCACCACCGCCTGCTTCATTTGCAATGCGGTGTACTCCATCACCGGCAGTTGGCCATGCACCAGCGCGCTGATCAGCGCACCACGGGCCTGGCCCAGCAGCAAAGTGGACTGCGGGTTGACGTTCACGAACACGATTTCGACCACCGCGCAGTCGGCCTGGTAGCGCTGCACGACTTCGCCCATCCCATCAAACAAGACTTTGAGGCGATCAGGCAAAGTCTGACTGGCCATTTTTTGGGTGCTGATGGTGCCGCTGGCAACGTAGCGCAAGGCGCTCCCCTCCTGGTCGATCACCCCAAAACCGGTAGTGCGCAGGCCGGGGTCGACACCCAAAATTCTCATCGCTCGGCCTCGGTGGGCACCCGCGCATCGGGCATGCGTCCGACGATGACTTGCGCGCGGCTACCGAGGTACTCTGAATTGGGGAGTTTTTCGAAATAGCGGGGGCGCGGCAGCATGACGGCCAGGCGCGCCGCCTCCCAGGCGCTCAGCTGGACGGCGGGCTTGCGAAAGTAGTGCCGCGCCGCCGCCTCCGCACCAAAGACGCCATTGCCCCATTCCACGCTATTGAGATAGATCTCCAAAATCCGGGGCTTGCTGAGCACGCGCTCGAGCACCATGGTCAGAAATAGCTCCTGGGCTTTGCGCACCAGCGTGCGTTCGCCTGAGAGAAACAAATTTTTGACCAGTTGCTGCGTAATGGTGGAGCCGCCGACGATTTTGGGCTGCCGCGCTGCACCCTGCGCATTGGCCAGCGCGGCGCGCTGGGCGGCGCGCTCCTGGGCTTTGGCGTTTTTGGTCCAGGCTTTTTCCAGGGCACTCCAGTCCACGCCGTCGTGGCTGGCAAAGCCGTCGTCTTCGGAGGCGATGACAGCCCGCTTGAGTTGCTCGCCCAATTGCGCAGAATCGCGCCAACTTTGGCGCCAGTGCAGTGCATCACCCTGCTGGCGCCACATTTGCGAGCGCTGAAAAGCGGTCGACTGCGGATCCATCCAGACCATGGCGGCAATGCGCACAACAAAATACAACTGCAGGCCCACCAAAGCCAATGCCAGCAGACCGCCCAAGCGCAGTGCGTGTTTCATGGCGCGCCCAAAGTTTCGGTTTCCAAGACCGCGTCCCGGGTGAAGGAGAAGCGGGCCACCACGACAAGCTGGTCCAGCGTTTTGCGCATTTCGGGGCTGAAGCCGCCAAAGGGGCCGGCGCTACGGGCGACTTCCTGGGCATGCAAATCCAGTGCCGGGATGCCCGAGCCTTTAATGATTTCGGCGTCGAGCACCTGGCCGTCGAAATTGACCGTCACCATCATGGTCAACGCGCCGTAGAGTTTTTCGCCTTTGCTCTGGGGGAAATGGCTGGTGCCGCGCGCTTCGATTTTGCGGCGCATGGCATCGTAGTAACTGGCGTAGACCACCTCGCGCACCGAGGGGCTGACATAGGCTTTGCGCGGCCTGGCGTTTTCGGCCTGGATACGCTCCTCGATGCGGGCCAGCATACGGGAGAGCTCCATGCGCTTTTGCTCTTGGCGGATTTTCTCGTCCAGCGTTTGCGTGCTCGTCTCGGGGGCTTGGTTTAAGGCCAGTATTTGGGCGCGTACCCGCTGCAGCAGCAGGCTTTGCTGGTTTTGCAGATTTTGCTGCTCTTGGCTGGTGGCGCGGGCCGTGGAATCGCCGCTTTGGATTTCCAGGCCGGCAGCCATCGGGCTGCTGGCCAATCCCACATCCGCAGCGCCGCCACCGGCCAGGGAAACCTGGGCCAGCGCCTGTGCTTTTTCGGGCGCCTCGCCGGTGCTGGCGTTGACGATGGTGACTTCCAAAGGCGTCTCTTGCGTTAGCATCTGCCAGGCCTGCGGGCTGGCAAAGCGCAGCGTGAGCAAACCAGCATGCAGGCCAATAGAGAGCAGCAAAGCGCGCTGCATCAAGTTCAGTTGTCGCCAATCCATGCGGTGCATAGACACCATAGGCCCTCCTCCTGTGTTTTTATTCCGCTGCGCCCGTCTCGTTCACGTCCAGGGCAATCGTGATCGGACCGGCGACTTCATCCTCATCCTGTGCCAAGAGGCCCTCATCATCCTGCGCGCTCTGGGCTGGCGCTAGGCGTTCAATCACTGCACCACTGATATCCAAGGTCAGCAAATCCATGGCGCCCAGGCGCACCCGTACTTGCGTGCCGCGTGCCAGCCCCTGGGCACCGCTGACGGCCAGCACCAAGGGCAGATCGTCTGCGCGCACCATATTGTCTTTAAACACCGTGGCCAACAATTCGGTGATGGCGTTTTGCTGCACATACTGCAAGGTCCAAAAGCGCTCCATGGCCGATTGGAATGCGTTGTACGCGGCATAGGCCGCGTCAAAGCTAGAAATAATGGCAAACAGCTGCGCATCTTTGGGCTTAAACGGTGCGGCCAATGCGGCGGTACTGCCGTGGCGCACGCAGGCAATGATTTGCCACTGGTTGACCAGATCGGTGTAGCGGCGCAGCGGCGAGGTGCTCCATGCATAGCAGGGAACACCAATGCCTGCGTGAGGCAGCGCTTTGGTGCCCATGCGCACTTTGACGCCAGGCGCCAGCGAGGCCTGGCTGCGGTAAATCGCCGGTACGCCCAGGCTGGCCATCCAGGCGCCCCAGGTGCTGTTGGCCAAAATCATGGCCTCGGCCACCATCAGGTCCAGCGGAGCACCGCGTTGGCGCACGCTGATGTGGACCGTTTCAGTGCCTACAGGCTCTTCGCCACTGGCGTGGTCGAGTTTGAAGTTGTAGTCCGGACGGTTAAATGTCTCGGGCTTACCGCGCACCACCTCGCGCTGGGCCTTGAATGATTGGGCGAGGCGGAACAAAAATGCCAGCTCGCGGTGCCAGGCATTGGCGGCCGACGGCGGTGCATCGGGCGCGATGCCGGTAGCCTGCAGCCACGCCTCGGTCACCACCTGGTCGAGCTGGTCGTGGCGCAAATTGCTGGCAATGGGCACCGATTCGATGCGCGATTCGCTGTCCAGCAAGGCCAGCGTGGCCTCATCAAAGCGCAGATACAAAGACAGTGCCGGGCAATCGCGCCCTTCTTGCAAGGTATAGGCCTGCACCAGGGCATCGGGCAGCATGGTGACTTTGTAACCCGGCATATAGACCGTCGAGAGCCGGCTGCGGCCCAGGCGGTCGACGTCGCCATCGGGCGCGATCGCCAGCGCCGGCGCCGCAATATGGATGCCCAGCACCACCGTACCACTGCCCAGGCCCTGGACCGAGAGCGCGTCGTCGATCTCGGTGGTGGCCGAGTCGTCGATCGAAAAAGCGCGCACCAGGGCGCGCGGCAAAGGCTCGCTGATGGGCACGGCCTGCACGGGCGGGAAGCGCAAACCCTGCGGGAAGTTCTCCAGCACAAAGCGCTTCCAATGAAACTGGTAGGGCGAGTCGATGGCGCCGCTGCGCAGCAACAAATCCAGGGGCGCAGTTTTGCTGTCACGCGAGGCCTGCACCACGGCCTTGTATTCGGGCGCGTTTTTGTCGGGCTTGAACAGAATTTTGTACAGCTGCTGGCGCACCGGCTCGGGGCATTGCCCGGCGCCCAGGTCCTGGGCCCACTGGGCGATTTGGGCGGTTTGCTGCTTTTTCTTTTCGATGGCAGCCAGCGCCTGGGCCACGATCTCGGCGGGGGCTTTACGAAATTGGCCCTTGCCCGCGCGGCGAAAGTAGTGCGGCGCCTCAAACAAGCGCATCAGCATGGCGGCTTGCTCTTGCAGGCTGGCTTTATCGCTGAAATAGTCGCGCGCCAGTTCGGCAAAACCAAAGTCGCCCTCGGGGGCGAATTCCCAGGCCAGGTCGAGCTCTATGGATTGGCTGAGTGACTGCGCTGCGGCCATAAATGGGCCGGGGGCCGGGCTTTCAAAACGCAACAACAGGTTGGCGCTCTTGGCTTTAAGGCGTTTGCCACTTTCCAGTTCCACCTGCGCCGAGGACTCGGCCTCGGACAGAACACGACCGGCGAGAAATTTTCCAGCATCATCAAACAGTACATACATGCTCAGATTGTCCCATGGCCCCACGGCGCGGGCGCGTGATAATCCATCGATGTCCGCAAGTTTTGGAAAAACACCGCTACGCGCCCGCTTAACGCCCTGGCTGGGCGCTATGGATGGCCCCTTGGCGATGATTGTTTTTTTTCTGGCCTGTGCCGGCCTCTTGGTGATGTACTCCAGCGGCTACGACTACGGCAGCCGCTTTAGCGACCATGCCCGCAATATGTTGATCGCTGCGCTGGTGATGTTTGTCGTAGCCCAGATTCCGCCGCAACAGTTAATGACTCTGGCCGTTCCGGTGTACACCGTGGGTGTGGCCTTGCTGATTGCCGTCGCACTGTTTGGTCTGACCAAAAAAGGGGCGCGGCGCTGGCTCAATATTGGCGTGGTGATCCAGCCCAGCGAGATTTTGAAAATTGCCATGCCGCTGATGCTGGCCTGGTGGTTCCAAAAGCGCGAGGGCCAGTTGCGGCCGCTCGATTTCGCTGTCGCGGGTCTTTTGCTGGCCTTGCCGGTAGGGCTGATCATCCGCCAGCCCGATTTGGGCACCGCGATGCTGGTGCTGGTAGCAGGCCTATCGATCATTTTTTTTGCTGGCGTGAGCTGGAAGCTGATCGCCCCCCCTGCCGTGCTGTTTTTGATCGGGGTGGTGCTGCTTATTGGCTTTGAGCCGGTTTTGTGCGCCGATGGCATGCGTTGGCCGGTGCTGCACGACTACCAGCAACAACGTATTTGCACTTTGCTGGACCCCACGCGCGACCCGCTGGGCAAAGGGTTTCACATCATCCAGGGCATGATTGGCATTGGTGCGGGCGGCTTTTGGGGCACCGGATTTATGCAGGGAACGCAAACCCACCTCGAATTTATCCCCGAGCGGACCACGGATTTCATATTTGCCGCCTTCTCCGAGGAGTTTGGCTTGGCGGGTAATTTGCTGCTCATGGCCGGCTTTATCGCCCTGATTTTGCGCGGCCTGGCCATTGCCTTGGAGGCGCCCACGCTGTTTTCGCGCTTGCTGGCGGGCAGCGTGGCCATGATTTTCTTCACCTACGCCTTTGTAAACATGGGCATGGTCAGCGGCATCTTGCCGGTAGTAGGGGTGCCGCTGCCCTTTATCAGCTATGGCGGCACCGCCATGGTTACGCTGGGCTTTGCCTTGGGCATTTTGATGTCAATAGCCAATGCGCGCCGCCTGGTGCAGTCCTAGGACCTCTCGACCCCCCGGGCGCTGGGGGCAAGAGGCGCCCCCTAGAATGCCCCGATGATCTCTCGCGAACCCACTCTTGAACGCTTGGCCACAGCCAAGGCCTTGTTACTCACCCCTTTTGGCCTGGACGAGTCGCACCTCACGCGCGCGCTGGCCGAAATACGGGCCCACAAAGTCGACGAAGCCGACCTCTATTTCCAATACACGCGCTCCGAGGGTTGGAGCCTGGAAGAGGGCATCGTCAAAACCGGCTCTTTCAGCATCGACCAAGGCGTGGGCGTACGCGCCGTCAGCGGTGAAAAAACCGCGTTTGCGTATTCAGACGATATTTCCGAAGCCGCGCTCTTGGACGCAGCACATACCGTGCGCAGTATTTCTCAAGCCGCCAGCGGGCGGCGCGTGGCGGTAGGCAAGCCCAAAATCGCCCGCAGCCGCCGCCTCTACCCGGACCAGGACCCGATCGCCACCATGGACAGCGCGGCCAAAGTGGCACTGCTCGGGCGAGTGGAAAAACTGGCGCGCGCCAAAGATCCGCGCGTCTTGCAAGTGATGGCCGGACTGGCCATGGAATACGACGTGGTCTTGGTAGCCCGCGCAGACGGCACCTTGGCTGCCGATGTGCGGCCCCTGGTGCGCTTGTCGGTCACCGTCATTGCCGAGCAAAAAGGCCGGCGCGAGGTGGGCTCCTCAGGCGGTGGCGGCCGTTTTGGTCTGGCCTATTTTGATGATGCACTCATTGGCCGCTACGTTGATGAAGCCGTGCATGCCGCGCTGACCAATCTGGAGGCGCGCCCTGCTCCGGCGGGCGAAATGACGGTGGTTTTGGGCTCAGGCTGGCCTGGCATCTTGCTGCACGAGGCCATTGGCCATGGTCTGGAAGGCGATTTCAACCGCAAAGGCTCCAGCGCCTTTAGCGGCCGCGTGGGTCAGCGCGTAGCCGCCAAGGGCGTGACCGTGCTCGATGACGGAACCATCGCCGAACGGCGCGGATCGCTCAATGTGGACGACGAGGGCAACACCAGTGCGCGCAATGTCTTGATCGAAGACGGCATCTTGAAAGGCTACATCCAAGACGCCATGAACGCCCGCCTGATGGGCGTGGCCCCCACCGGCAACGGACGGCGCGAAAGCTATGCCCATGTGCCCATGCCGCGCATGACCAACACCTATATGTTGGGCGGCGACAAAGACCCCCAGGAAATCGTGCAAAGCATCAAAAAAGGCTTGTACGCGGTCAATTTCGGCGGCGGGCAGGTGGACATTACCTCGGGCAAATTTGTGTTTTCGGCCAGCGAGGCCTATTGGGTGGAAAACGGGAAAATTCTCTATCCGGTCAAGGGCGCCACCTTGGTAGGCAGCGGCCCCGATTGCCTCAAGCGTGTGAGCATGATCGGCAACGATATGCGACTGGACAGTGGCGTGGGCACCTGCGGCAAAGAGGGCCAAAGCGTGCCCGTGGGCGTGGGCCAACCGACCTTGCGCATCGACGGCCTGACCGTGGGCGGAACGGCCTAGAAAATGCCTGTGGTACATTTGCGCCCATGAATTCTCAGCATTTTTACTTTAGCTACTTCTGGTTCTCTATCGCCACCGGCGTGAGAGGTTTCTGAACGCAAGCAGTCAAAAGCGTACCGAATTCCCCGAACCGCCGGCCTCCCCGGCGGTTTTTTTATGCCTATTTTTTGAACTCTCCGCACGAGGATTTCTGACATGAATGCCAACGCAGACCGCACAAGCATGACCGACGACGAACGCATCAAGGACATTACCGTGTTACCGCCCCCCGAGCATCTGATCCGCTTTTTCCCGATCCAGGGCACCGCCGTCGAGACCCTGGTGGCGCACACGCGCAGACGTATTCAGGCCATCATGGGCGGCGCCGACGACCGGCTGCTGGTGGTTATCGGGCCCTGCTCCATCCACGACCCGCACGCCGCCCTGGAATACGCAGCCCGCCTCAAATCCCAGCGCGAGCGCTACGCCGACACGCTGGAGATCGTGATGCGCGTGTATTTCGAGAAACCCCGCACGACCGTGGGCTGGAAAGGCCTGATCAACGACCCTTACCTGGACGAAAGCTTTCGCATCGACGAGGGTTTGCGTATCGCGCGACAATTGCTGATCGACATCAACCGCCTGGGTTTGCCTGCCGGCAGCGAGTTTTTGGATGTGATCTCGCCTCAGTATTTGGGCGATTTGATTGCCTGGGGCGCTATTGGGGCGCGCACGACTGAGAGCCAGGTGCACCGTGAATTGGCCTCGGGCCTGTCGGCACCTATTGGCTTTAAAAACGGCACCGATGGCAATATCAAAATCGCCACCGACGCCATCCAGGCGGCTGCGGGAGGGCACCACTTTTTGTCGGTGCACAAAAACGGCCAGGTCGCGATTGTGCAAACCCAGGGCAACCCGGACTGCCACGTCATTTTGCGTGGCGGCAAAGCGCCCAATTACGACGCCAAAAGTGTGGCCGCAGCCTGCCAAGATTTGGCTAAATCGGGTTTGGCGCAATCACTCATGGTGGACTGCAGCCATGCCAACAGCAGCAAACAGCACCAAAAGCAACGCGAGGTGGCGCAAGACATTGCCGGGCAAATCAGCCAGGGTTCCACGCAGATTTTCGGCGTCATGGTGGAGAGCCACCTCACAGCGGGCGCACAAAAATTCACGCCCGGCAAAGACTTAGTGCAAGGCCTCACCTACGGCCAAAGCATTACCGACGCCTGTCTGGGTTGGGACGATTCGCTGGCCTGCTTGGACGTCTTGTCGCAGGCAGTGCAAGCGCGCCGCGCCGCGCGCGTGAGCGCTTAAAACGCGCCTTGGCAGCGGCACTTCACAGCGCTGCTAGCCCTGCATGGAGCTTGGCCTGAATACCGCCAAAGCCACCATTGCTCATGCACAAAATATGGTCGCCAGGCTGGGCGCAGGCCAGCACCTGGGCCAGCACTGCGTCTACCGTGTCGGCCACATGGGCCCGCGTGCCCATGGGTGCGAGCGCCTGTACCGCATCCCAACCGAGGCTACCGCTGTGGCAAAACGCCAAGTCGGCCTCTTCCAGGCTCCAGGGCAGTTGGGCTTTCATGGCGCCTAGTTTCATGGTGTTGGAGCGCGGCTCAAATAAGGCCAAGATGCGCGCCGCGCCCACGCGCCTGCGCAGGCCATTGACGGTGGTGCGAATGGCGGTTGGGTGGTGCGCAAAGTCGTCGTACACCGAGATCGCGGGCGCCTGCGGCTGGCTGGCTATATGGATTTGGGCGGTGCACTCCATGCGGCGTTTGACATTCTCAAAGCGCGCCAGCGCGGCGGCCGACTGGGCAGGCGTCACGCCCACATGCTCGGCCGCGGCGATCGCAGCCAAGGCGTTGAGTTGGTTGTGCACGCCACTCAAGGCCCATTGCACCTGCGCTACCGGCCTGCCGTGCTGCTGCACCGTAAATTGCTCTGGCGGGCCTAGGGCGACATAGTCGCTCACGGCTGCGCCAAAGCTGCGCACCTCGCTCCAGCAACCGGCTTGCAGCACCCGCGCCAGGCTTTCTTCCAAGCCGTTGACCACCACCCGCCCGCTGGGCGGCACGGTGCGCAGCAAATGGTGAAACTGCCGCTCGATGGCCGCCAGGTCGTCAAAGATGTCGGCGTGGTCGAACTCCAGGTTGTTGAGCACGGCAGTGCGTGGGCGGTAATGCACAAATTTGCTGCGCTTGTCGAAAAAGGCGGTGTCGTACTCGTCGGCCTCGATCACAAAAGGCGCGCCTTGACCCAAGCGGGCGGACACCGAAAAATTGCGCGGCACGCCGCCCACCAAAAATCCGGGGGCCAGGCCAGCGCATTCCAAAATCCAGGCGAGCATGGCGGTCGTGGTGGTTTTGCCGTGCGTGCCCGCGACCGCCAGGACATGGCGGCCACAAAGCACATGCTCGGCCAGCCATTGCGGGCCGCTGGTGTAGGGCGCGCCGCTGTCTAAGATCGCTTCCATAAGGGGATATTTAGGCTCGCCCCGCGCGTTACGTGCGCGGCTGACGACGTTGCCAATGACGTACACATCAGGCGCCAAGGCCATTTGAGCGGCGTCGTAGCCCTCGATCAGTTCGATACCCAGGGCGCGCAGTTGGTCGCTCATGGGCGGATACACGCCGGCGTCGCAGCCAGTGACTTTGTGCCCCGCCTCGCGGGCCAGGGCGGCCAAGCCCCCCATGAATGTGCCGCAAATACCAAGAATATGAAGGTGCATGCGCTAATTTTACCGGCCGCTCCGACCCCTAAAGGCCAGCCCCAGCAGGGCACAATGGCCACTATGGAAAGTGAAAAAGCAGAAGTTGCCGCGCTTGCAGCGCGCTGGGTCGTCGAGGAAGGTCTCGATTTTGGCGCTGCAAAGCGGCGCGCGCTCAAGCTAATAGGCGCTCAGGGCCGCCAGGCCATGCCCGACAACGAGGCCATGGAACGCGCGGTGGAGGAATACATCGCCGTGTTTTGCGCCGATACCCAGCCAGCCGAACTGCGCGCGCTGCGCACGCTGGCCCTGATTTGGATGGACCGGCTCGCCGAGTTTGGCCCGCTGATTGGTGGCGCAGTGTGGCGCGGCACGGCCACCCGCCACAGCGACATCTACCTGCAGCTCTTTTGCGAGGACCCTAAAGTGGCCGAAATCCGGCTGATTGACCAGGGCGTTCGCTTTAGCCCCAGCCAGGTGACCGGTCTGCACGGCGAGCGGGTTGATGCCCTGAGCGTGCACCTCTGGTCTGAGGAACTGCAGGAACACATCGGCCTGCACCTCTTGGTTAACGACCGTGACGCCATCCGCGGCGCCCTGCAGCCCGATGGCGCTGGACGGCGTTTGCGCGGCGATAGGCAGTCCCTGCGCGCCTTGGTTCACAATAGCACCCATGAATGACTCGCCCACCCCGCCGACAGCCGCCACACCCGGTCTGCTAAACCGCCGCCGGATTTTGGGTCTGGGTGCTGCCACCGCCCTGGGTGCCGGTATCACCACCGCGCTCTGGCGTGGACGCCCTGAACCCCAGGCGCCTGAGCCCGTGGCGGGCCTGTGGGACATGCAGTGGACGCGCCCCGATGGCTCGGATCTGGCGATGCGTGCCTTTCGTGGCAAACCCCTTTTGATCAATTTTTGGGCTACTTGGTGCCCCCCCTGCGTTGAAGAACTTCCTTTAATTGACGCCTTCTTTAAGGAAAATTCACCCAATGGCTGGCAAGTTCTTGCTTTGGCAGTAGATAAAGCAGATCGGGTGAATGCATTTTTGCAGCATTCGCCCCTGAGCTTTCCAATCGGCATCGCCGCGATGGGTGGCACGGAGTTGAGCCGCAGTTTGGGTAATGTGAGCGGCGCCCTCCCCTTCACCGTGGTGCTAGGTAGCGCAGGCGACGTGCTGCAACGCAAACTTGGACGGGTTCACCCCGAAGATCTCCGTGCTTGGGCTACATTAAAATAGCCCCTCTGATCGTGTTGGCGCATAATCAAATGTGACAAATAGATCCAAGACGTCAAAATAAGGCCAAAACGCAGAAGGCGCATCTTGTGTATTGTTAAGCTCAACTAAGTTAAGATAACGAAAATTAAGTCTTTTTAAAGACAGGCCCCGGGGCCACATCCGACGAACTGCAAGGAGGATCCATGGATTTACGCAAACTCAAAACCTTGATCGACCTGGTGTCTGACTCCAATGTCTCAGAGCTGGAAATCACAGAAGCCGAAGGCAAGGTTCGGATCGTCAAGGGCTCCCACGGTGGCGCGCCGGTTCCTAGCTACGCGCCCGCCCACCAAAACCCAGCGCCAACGCCCGTGGCAGCACAGGCACCCAGCGCGGCGGCCCTGTCCGATGTCCCAGCAGCCGAGACCAGTGACCTGCACGCCGTGAAATCGCCCATGGTCGGAACTTTTTACCGCTCCTCGTCGCCAGGCGCCAAGCCTTTTGTCGAAGTGGGCGACATGGTCAAAGCCGGCGACACCATCTGCATCATCGAGGCAATGAAGATTTTGAATGAGATCGAAGCCGACAAAGCGGGCAAAGTCGTCCAAATCATGTGCGAAAACGGCCAGGCGGTGGAGTACGGTCAAGCGCTTTTGACGGTCGAGTAGGCGCAATCAGTCCATGTTCAAGAAAATTCTGATCGCCAACCGTGGCGAAATTGCCCTGCGCATCCAGCGCGCTTGCCGCGAACTGGGCGTGCGTGCCGTCATGGTGTATTCAGAGGCCGACCGCGACGCCAAGTATGTACGCCTGGCCGACGAGGCGGTGTGCATCGGGCCGGCCGCCTCGGCCCAGAGCTATCTCAATATGCCAGCGATCATTTCTGCGGCTGAAGTGACGGACGCCGAGGCTATCCATCCCGGCTATGGTTTTTTGAGCGAAAACGCCGATTTTGCCGAGCGTGTGGAGAAAAGCGGCTTCCAATTCATCGGCCCGACGCCCGAGTCGATCCGCATCATGGGCGACAAAGTCTCGGCCAAGCAGGCCATGATCCGCGCCGGCGTGCCCTGCGTGCCAGGCTCGGAGGGCGAATTGCCGGACGATCCGGCGCAAATTCGACGCATCGCCAAGTCGGTGGGTTATCCAGTAATCATCAAAGCGGCGGGCGGCGGCGGTGGGCGCGGCATGCGCGTGGTGCACACCGAGGCGGCGCTGATCAATGCAGTGGCCATGACCAAAGCCGAGGCCGGCGCTGCCTTTGGTAACCCTTCGGTTTATATGGAGAAATTCCTGCAAAACCCGCGCCATATTGAAATTCAGATCCTGGCGGACTCGTTCAAAAATGCGGTCTACCTCGGCGAACGAGACTGCTCGATGCAGCGACGCCACCAGAAAATTTTGGAAGAAGCGCCTGCGCCGGGCATTAGCCGCAAGCTGATCGAACGGATCGGCGAGCGCTGCGTGGCCGCCTGCAAAAAGATGGGCTACCGGGGCGCCGGCACTTTCGAGTTCTTGTATGAGGCAGGTGAGTTCTACTTTATCGAGATGAATACCCGCGTGCAGGTAGAGCACCCGGTGACCGAGATGATTACCGGCGTGGACATCGTTAAAACCCAAATCATGGTCGCGGCGGGTGAGAAATTGCCCTTTACCCAAAAGCAGATCACCATTACCGGGCACGCCATCGAATGCAGGATCAATGCCGAGGATCCGTTCAAGTTCACGCCCTCGCCCGGGCGCATCACCACCTGGCACGCGCCCGGTGGCCCCGGCGTGCGGGTGGACTCGCATATTTACTCCAACTATTTTGTTCCGCCCTACTACGACTCCATGATTGGCAAGCTGATCGTGCACGGCGATACCCGAGAGCAAGCGCTGGCCCGTATGCGCACCGCCTTGCTAGAAACGGCGGTCGAGGGCATACACACCAACATTCCCTTGCACCGCGAGTTGATGGTGGACGCCAAGTTCATGGCCGGTGGTACCAATATCCATTATCTGGAGCACTGGCTTGAGCAGCACAAGCGCTGAGACGGGGCTGTTTGAACTGCGCCTGTTGTGCCCGCAGGCGCAGGTCGAGCCGATCAGTGACGCACTCCAAGCGCTGGACGCCCTGAGCGTCAGTGTTGAAGATGCAGATGCCCACACCGACGCCGAGCAAGCATTGTTTGGCGAGCCAGGTATGCCCGCACCCAAAGATGGCTGGCAACGGTCTTGGGTACTGGCCCTGTTTTCTACCCACGCGCTGGCGCAAGAGGCGAGTGGTTTGCTGCAAGTGCAGGACTTTTTTGATGGCTGTAGTGCCGTCGGCGTCACCGCCATTGCAGACCAGGACTGGGTACGTTTGACCCAATCGCAGTTTGCGCCCGTGGAAATCACCCCGACTTTTTGGATTGTCCCGACCTGGCATGAGACGCCCGCGCAAGCGCGCGAAGTGATTCGGCTCGATCCGGGCCTGGCTTTTGGCACCGGCACCCATCCGACGACGCGCATGTGTTTGGCTTGGCTGGCGAAGCACAGCTTGCCGGCATCCATGCTCGATTACGGTTGCGGATCGGGGATTTTGGCTATCGCAGCGGCCAAATTCGGCGTGAAGGATGTTGTTGGCGTGGATATCGACCCCGCTGCGGTGGAAGCCAGTTTGGCCAATGCGCTGGCTAACCAGGTGACCATGCGGGCCGGTTTACCGGACCTTGCGCAAGGGAACTATCCGCTGGTGGTGGCCAATATTTTGTCTTCGCCGCTCAAAGTTCTTGCGCCGTTGCTATGTGCGCTGACCACCCGCCCGGGCCGCCTGGTGCTTTCGGGGATTTTGGAGCGTCAGACCGAAGAGCTGCAGCAGGCCTACGCGCCGTGGTGCCAGCTCCAGGTCATTGACCTCCAAGACGGCTGGGCGCTGATGGGCGCTGACTTTCAGGCATAAAAAAGCCCGGCGATCGGCCGGGCCTTTTAGAAACAAACCCCGTTTAGGGTTTGCTAGCGCTCGGAAAAGGCCATGCCGCCTTGGGGTTAAGCGTGGTCTGCGCCGCAGGAGCTGCCTTCTTCGCAGGAGCCGCCTTCTTAGCAGGAGCTGCCTTCTTAGCAGGAGCTGCCTTCTTCGCAGGAGCTGCCTTCTTCGCAGGAGCCGCCTTCTTCGCGGGGGCTGCCTTCTTAGCGCTTGGTTTTTTTGCAGTTGCCATAACTATCTCCTTGATCAATTAACAAAGAGCACTTTTTGCCCATTTTTAGCAAAAAGAGATCCATGGCGTTGGGCAGGTTCCCAGCGGCATGAATGGGGTAGCACAAGGTACGGCCATCAGCGAGTCAATGTGGCGACCTTGTGGCATGGAGCGTGGTTTTCCCAAAGGCTTAGTCCCAGGAAAGCGCACCGCCCGACTGGTATTCAATGACACGGGTTTCGAAGAAATTGCGCTCTTTCTTCAAGTCGATCATTTCGCTCATCCAAGGGAATGGGTTTTCCTCATTGGGGAACAAGGCATCCAAGCCGATCTGGGTGGCGCGCCGGTTAGCGATATAGCGCAAATAACCTTTGAACATCGATGCATTCATACCCAAGACACCGCGCGGCATGGTGTCTTCAGCGTAGCGGTATTCGAGTTCAACGGCCTGTTCAAACAAAACCTTAATTTCAGCCTTGAACTCTGCTGTCCAAAGGTGCGGGTTTTCCAGCTTCAATTGGTTGATCAGGTCGATGCCAAAGTTGCAATGCATGGACTCGTCGCGCAAGATGTACTGGTATTGCTCAGCGGCCCCAGTCATCTTGTTTTGCCGACCCAAGGCCAGGATTTGGGTGAAGCCGACATAAAAGAACAAGCCTTCCATCAGACAGGCGAACACAATCAGCGACTTAAGCAAGGTCTGGTCGGTCTCAGGGGTGCCGGTGTGAAAGTGCGGGTCCATGATCGCCTCGATAAAGGGAATCAAGAACTGGTCTTTGTCACGGATCGACTTGACTTCGTTATAGGCGCTGAAAATCTCGCTTTCGTCCAGACCCAGCGACTCCACAATATATTGGTAGGCGTGGGTGTGAATCGCCTCCTCAAAGGCCTGGCGCAACAAAAACTGGCGGCATTCAGGGGCAGTAATGTGCCGGTAGGTACCCAGCACAATATTGTTGGCTGCCAAAGAATCAGCGGTCACGAAAAAGCCCAGGTTGCGCTTGATGATGCGACGCTCGTCCTCGGTCAAACCGTTGGGGTCTTTCCACAAGGCGATATCACGGGTCATATTGACCTCTTGCGGCATCCAGTGGTTGGCGCAGGTGGCCAGGTATTTTTCCCAAGCCCATTTGTATTTGAAGGGGACGAGTTGGTTCACATCGGTTTTGCCGTTGATGATCCGCTTGTCGGAGGCGCGCACACGGTGCGAAGTGGTCGGACTAGCCGCCACTACGGTCGGCGTCACAGCCTCACTTTGGTCCGCTAGGGGCACAGCGCTTAACGTGGGCGCATCCGCCTCGCGCAGCGCGTAAGCACGATGGCCAACCGGCTTGACATCTTCTTCCCAAGTCAACATATTCAATTCCCGTTTTTCTAAATAAGACCCACCTTGCGCACCGCGCCAGTGGGTGTGGATACATTACAAATTCAATACCGGTGAGCCCGATACCCCTTATTGGCACGCTTCGCAGGTGGGGTCATCCACTCCGCAAAACTTGATATCCGTGGCAGCGTTGGCACTGAGCGCAATTTGCTGTTCCTGGGCTGCAGCGGCAGCTGCGGCTAACAAGGAGCTCCCCGACGAACTGGCTGCCTGCGCGGAGGAGACCGAATTCATGCGGCCCGAGCTGATGGTGGACTTCTCCGCATGGGTAGCCGACATGGTGCGCAGGTAATAGGTCGTCTTGAGACCACGAACCCAAGCCAGCTTGTAGGTCTCGTCCAGCTTCTTGCCCGAGGCGCCAGCCATATAAATGTTGAGCGACTGCGCTTGGTCAATCCATTTCTGGCGGCGTGCAGCTGCCTCGACCAGCCAGCGGGTTTCCACCTCGAAAGCAGTGGCATAGAGCTGCTTGATCTCGTTGGGGACGCGGTCCATGGGGCTGAGGGAGCCATCAAAATGCTTGAGGTCCATCACCATCACGTCATCCCACAGTCCGATGCGCTTGAGGTCTCGCACCAGGTAGCTATTGACCACCGTGAACTCACCCGACAAATTGGACTTGACCGACAGGTTGCCAAAGCAAGGCTCAATCGAAGCGTCCACACCGATGATGTTGGAAATGGTCGCCGTCGGCGCGATAGCCACGCAATTGGAGTTACGCATGCCGTCAGTGGCGATTTTGCGGCGCAACGTATCCCAGTCCATGGTCGAAGAACGGTCTACTTCCACAAAGCCCCCACGCTCTTTGGCCAAGAGATCGAGGGTGTCAAAGGGCAAAATGCCACGGTCCCACAAGGAACCCTTGAAGCTGGAATAGCTGCCACGCTCGCGGGCTAATTCGGTCGACGCCCAGTAGGCGTAGTAACAAATCACCTCCATGGAGGTGTCCGCAAACTGCACGGCTGCATCGCTGGCGTAGGGAATACGCAACTCATACAAACTGTCCTGAAAGGCCATCACGCCCAAACCGACGGGACGGTGGCGGACATTGGAGTCCCGCGCCTTCTTAACGGCGTAGTAGTTGATATCGATCACGTTATCGAGCATGCGCATCGCCGTGTTAATCGTGCGCTTGAGCTTGTCGTGGTCCAGTGCGCCGTCTTTGAGGTGTTGCAGCAAATTGACCGAGCCCAAATTGCACACAGCCGTCTCGGTATCCGAGGTGTTGAGCGTAATTTCGGTGCACAAATTGCTCGAGTGCACGACGCCAGCATGCTGCTGCGGCGAGCGCACATTGCAAGCATCCTTGAAGGTGATCCAGGGATGCCCTGTTTCGAACAACATGGTGAGCATCTTGCGCCACAGATCGCCAGCCTCAATCGTGCGTGAGGGCTTGATCTCACCGCGCGCTGCTTTTTGCTCATAAGCCACGTAGGCGGTTTCAAAATCAATGCCAAATTTGTCGTGCAGGTCCGGGACGTTGGACGGTGAAAACAAAGTCCATTGGCCTTTTTCCATCACGCGACGCATGAAAAGATCAGGGATCCAGTTGGCCGTGTTCATGTCATGGGTGCGGCGGCGGTCATCCCCGGTGTTTTTGCGTAACTCCAGGAATTCTTCGATATCCAGGTGCCAGGACTCCAGATAGGTACATACGGCGCCTTTGCGCTTGCCGCCTTGATTGACGGCAACAGCTGTGTCATTGACTACTTTGAGGAAAGGCACCACACCCTGCGACTCGCCATTGGTGCCTTTGATGCGTGAGCCCAAGGCACGCACGCGCGTCCAATCATTGCCCAGACCGCCGGCAAACTTGGAGAGCAAAGCGTTTTCTTTGATCGACTCGTAAATGCCGTCCAAATCGTCCGGCACGGTCGTCAGGTAGCAAGAGGAGAGTTGCGAACGCAAAGTTCCGCTATTAAACAGCGTTGGCGTGCTGGACATAAAGT
Organism: Comamonas sp. lk; assembly: GCA_945861345.1. Lineage (GTDB taxonomy): Bacteria > Pseudomonadota > Gammaproteobacteria > Burkholderiales > Burkholderiaceae_C > Allorhodoferax. The sequence continues at coordinate 18,235 of CAMATX010000009.1, read as the reverse complement.
CAAAAGACGAGAGCACCTCATAAAACTCGATGGCCCGCGCTTCGCGGTCGGTTTCGTTGAGCGACAGGCCCATCGCCACCCGCATAAAGAATGCCTGTGGCAATTCGATACGCGTCTTACTTTCATGCAGGAAATAGCGGTCATACAAGGTCTGCAGGCCAAGGTAATCGAACTTCAGATCACGCTCCGCTTTGAGGGCGGCGCCCAGGCGCTTCAAATCGAAATGCAGCAGCTTTTCATCCAACAGCTCGAAATGAACGCCTTTTTTGATGAAATCGGGAAAATAGTCTTCATAGGCCTGCTGCATGCCTGCGGCAGGCACGTCGCGACCCAGGACTTCGCGGGAAATCGTATGAAACAACAAGCGCGCAGTGGCGTAGGTGTAATCCGGGTCCTTTTCGATCAGGGTGCGGGCGGCCAAGATCGAGGCTTTGAAGACCTCATCGACAGGAACGCCGTCATACAAATTGCGCAGCGTTTCGGAAATAATGGGCTCGGCGCGTACCTCGCTGCCCAAGCCAGAGCAGGCCGTTTCGATACGGCTGGTCAGGGCGTCCATATCCAAGGGCAGCAATTGACCCCCGTCGGTGACATGCAACTGAGGGAGCTTAGGCGCAGCCTGGGTTTGCTGCTTGGCGCGCTCTTGGGTGCGGCGCTCGCGATAGAGCACATAGGCGCGTGCCACTTCGTGGTGACCGCCACGCATCAGGCCCAGCTCCACCTGGTCTTGCACGTCTTCAATATGGAAGGTGCCGCCGCCCGGGCGCGAACGCATGAGGGCGCGGATCACTTGCTGGGTCAGTGCGTCCACGGTTTCGCGCACGCTGGCCGAGGCCGCGCCTTGGGTGCCATGAACGGCCAGCGAGGCCTTCATGATGGCTACGGCAATCTTGTTAGGCTCAAACGGAACAACGCCGCCGTTGCGTCGAATAATTTGGTAGCTGGTCAGCGGACTGGGCGCTGATTCGCCCGTAAATGGCCCAATTGCAGGGCCGGGCATCACAGGCGTGGGGGAAAGAGTCGAGAGAGATTGCATGGTGTGCTTATGAGGTACGAAATTATTCAACGAAGTCCGCTATAAATATGCCAACGAGGCGGGAAGATGAGAATCTTCAGTCAGGCCTGTTGACACTATATCTGGTGTGCCTACTATGCGCAAGCCACTACAGGTAGTGTACCGGCCCAAATAAGTGAAAATCCCATGTCGGCCAATCGTCACTTATTGGATGGCCTGCGAGCGCGCAGTTTGTCATGTGTGAAATGTTCGCCGCAAAGCCTTGACGGATGGGCGATTGAGGGCAAAAACCCCGTAGATTCGTAGCGGTACGAGGACCTGGTGCACCCGCGCGCTCGAGAATTCGTGCAACCCAGACCTTGGTATTTTTTTGCCGACCTGACCCGCACCGTTTTGGGGACCCCGCATTGAGATCACAAAATAAATAAATTTTTTAATTTAAGGTGTGGCAATCTGGAACAAACGTGCAATTGCTGTCACTTCAGACCAATCGAAACCGGTTCCGGGGTCATTTTTGCGACCGGGAGCAATATCGCTATGCCCCGCCAAGTAGCGAATGGGGTAATGCGCCGCGATCTGTGCCAGCAAGGTATGGAGTGTGGCGTATTGCGCAGCTTCAAAAACATCGCCCTCCACGCCTTCCAGTTCTATGCCAATGGAGTCGTCATTGCAATTGTCCCGGCCTCGGTAAGTGGAAATGCCGGCATGCCAGGCGCGGTCATCGCAGCTTACGAACTGCCAGAGGCTGCCGTCGCGCCGGATATAGAAATGGCATGACACCTCTAGGCCGCGAATCGTTTGAAAAAATGGGTGGGCCTCCCAATCCAGGCGGTTGGTGAACAGCGCTTGCACCTCGTCGCCGCCAAATTGGCCAGGCGGCAGGCTGATCGAATGCACCACAACCAGGTCAACCACCGCTGCGGTCGGTCGCCGGCCAAAGTTGGGAGAGTCAAGCCGGCTTGCCTGTGGGTTCCAGCCGCCCGCCCAAGGCGCCGGGCTCGCGGGCACGCGGGATTCAGGTTTCATGGCTGCGCTGGTGCGCTGCGCTGCAATAAAACCCCCGCCCACCTGTCACAGCGTCTTTCTTGGCCAGGTGCAGGCCGCAAAAAGCGCAGGCGACCATCTCGATGGGCTCGTCGGCGCGTGGGGCTTGCCGGTCGCTGCGGGAGGACCGCGCGGTGCGCCACTGCCAGACTATCAGCAAAGCCACCAACAGAAGCAGCAAATACCTCATGCACTGCGACCCAAAATGACCTCTATCACGAAGCGTGAGCCCACGTAGGCCAAAAACAAGAACACCGCGCCGGTATACAAAACACCGACCGCCCGACGTCCGCGCCAACCAAAGCGCGCTCGGCCCAGTAGCAATGTGGCAAAAGTCAGCCAGGCCAACATCGAAAACACGGTTTTATGGTCCCAGCGCCAGGCATGGTCGTTGCCGTAAACCAAGTCGCCAAACCAATAGCCTACGACCAAGGTAGCGCTCAGCAGCACAAAACCGGCGGCCACAAAGCGGTAGGTCAGCCGCTCCAAAGTAAGCAGCGGCAGGCCGCTATGCGTATCAAAGCCCTGGCGCATGCGCGCCTCGGCGCGGGTCATAAACCAGGCGTGCACCACCGCCACGCCGAAAAGCCCGTAGCAGGAAATCGCCACCGCCAGATGCACAGGCAACCAGACCGAGGCGGTCACTGGCAAGGCCTTGCCCGGAAACATCCAGGCCAGCACCAGCGTGGCCGCGCCCATGGCGCTCAGGGCCCAACGCGCGGGCAACTGGGGGAAAACATGGCTTTCCACCGCGTAGCTGGTCGCAATCAGCCAGGCGGTGACCGACAACGCGGGCGCAAAGCCAAAACGCACCGGTGTGTCCATAAAGCTCAGCGCCAGCGTGGCGCCATGGGCCAGCCAGGCCACGCCCACCCAGATACGGGTTGCCATGGCGCCCAGGTGGCGCGCGCGCAGCGCAGGCCACAGATAGGCAAAAACCGCCACTCCGCTCAAGAGCAGGCTCCAGGATGAGGCACTGTCTAAAATCATGGGCAGAGTTTAGCCCTTTGTCTGCAAGACGGCGTCCCCTGCCGCACACCCCCACACTGGACCCCTATGGCCTCCGCCCTCACCGACAAACTGTCCCGCCTGGTCAAAACCTTGCGCGGCCAGTCCCGTATCACCGAAGACAACATCAGCGACATGCTGCGCGAGGTGCGCATGGCCATGCTCGAGGCCGACGTCGCCCTGCCGGTGGTGCGCGACTTTATTGCCCGCGTCAAAGAAAAGGCACTGGGCCAGGAAGTGTTGGGCTCTTTGCAACCGGGCCAGGTGCTGGTCTCCATCGTCAACCAGGAGCTGGCCGCCACCATGGGCCAGGGCGTGAGTGACATCAACCTGGCCGTGCAACCGCCCGCCGTGATCCTGATGGCCGGCTTGCAGGGCGCGGGTAAAACCACTACCACCGCCAAGCTGGCCAAGCACCTGATCGACAAGCGCAAAAAGAAAGTGCTGACCGTCTCGGGCGACGTGTACCGGCCCGCCGCCATCGAGCAGCTCAAGACCGTCACGGCGCAGGCCGGCGCCGAGTTTTTCCCCAGCAGCCCGGACCAGCGACCCGTGGACATTGCGCGCGCAGCGCTGGACTATGCCAAACGCCACTTTTTTGACGTGCTGCTGGTCGACACCGCCGGCCGCTTAGCCATTGACGAGGCTTTGATGGCCGAAATCAAAGCCCTGCACGCCGCCTTGCAACCGATTGAGACCTTGTTTGTGGTCGACGCCATGCAGGGCCAGGACGCGATCAATACCGCCAAGGCCTTCAAAGAAGCGCTGCCGCTGACCGGCATCATCCTGACCAAAATCGATGGTGACGCGCGCGGCGGTGCGGCCTTGTCGGTACGCCAGATTACGGGCGCGCCGATCAAATTTGCCGGCACCAGCGAGAAAATTGACGGTCTGGAGGTGTTTGACGCCGAGCGCCACGCCGGGCGGATTTTGGGCATGGGCGATATCGTCGCTTTGGTCGAGCAAGTCACCGCCGGCGTAAATGTCGAGGCGGCGCAAAAGCTGGCCGCCAAGGTCAAGAGCGGCGCTGGTTTTGACCTCAATGATTTTCTGGCCCAAATTCAGCAAATGAAACAAATGGGCGGCCTGTCCAGCCTGATGGACAAATTGCCCGCCGCCATGGCAGCCAAGGCGGGCCAACTTGATATGGACAAGGCCGAGAAAGACATTCGCCGCAAAGAAGGCATCATCCACAGCATGACGCCCTTGGAGCGGCGCAAACCCGACCTGATCAAGGCTACGCGCAAGCGGCGCATTGCCTCGGGCGCTGGCGTTCAGGTGCAGGAAGTCAACCGTATGCTCAAAGAGTTTGAGCAAATGCAGGACATGATGAAGAAAATGAGCGGTGGCGGCATGATGAAAATGATGAAACGCCTGGGCGGCATGAAAGGCATGCCCAAAATGCCGTTTTAGGCACGGGCAAAGCGCTCAGTCCTGCACAGTGACTTCGAGCTTTTGCACGTCCAGGCCCAAAGCAGCCAGGCGCAGGAGCAAGTCGGCGTAGGCCTTGGGCTCCATGCGGGGGGTGCGCGACAAAATCCACAAAAACTGGCGGCTGGGCTCGCTCACCGCCACCCACTGGTAGTTGTCCTCGAGCACGACCACCCAGTAGTCGCCCCACACCGCAGGAATCAGCGACAACCAGGCCGGCGCAAAGCGCACCTGTAACTTGGGCGAAGTAGCTGGCCCCATCTGGCGTGCCGCGCCAACGGCCTCGTCGATTTCGCCCGAGGCCGTTTTGCAGCGGTTGGTCACCTGCACGGTGCCGTCGCTGCGCAACCCATAGTTGGCGCGGGTGTTGCTGACGCATTTTTTCTGGAACCAATTGGGAAATTTGGCAATCTCGTACCAGGTACCCATGTAGCGCGGTACGTCCAGCGACGCGACGGTGGATAGTGGCTCGGCGGCGTGCAGCGCGCCGGTGAACGCCAGAAGTCCGCATACAAGCCAGATTTTCAAGGCGGTCATGGCTTCAGTCCCCCGCCACCACGGCCTCGCCGCGCAACGAGTAGGTGCGCGTTTCGGTAATTCGGACACCAATCAACTGACCGATCAGGCGCGCTGGGCCGGCAAAGTTGACCACCCGGTTGCACTCAGTGCGGCCCATCAGCTCGGTGCCGTCGCGCTTGGACGGCCCCTCGACCAGGATGCGCTGCACCGTGCCGAGCCGGCTCTCGCTGATGCGCGCAATGCTGGCGTTGATTTCGGCCTGCAAATGCTGCAAGCGTCCCAGCTTGACTTCGTGGGGCGTGTCATCGGCCAAATTGGCCGCCGGCGTGCCCGGCCGCGGGCTGAAGATAAAGCTAAAGCTGTTGTCGAACTGCAAATCTTCAATGAGGCGCATCATCTTGGCGAAATCGTCCTCGGTCTCGCCCGGAAAGCCGACGATGAAATCACTGCTTAGCGCCAAGTCGGGCCGGATGGCGCGCAATTTACGCACCGTGCTCTTGTATTCCATGGCGGTGTAGCCGCGCTTCATGGCCATCAGGATGCGGTCTGAACCATGCTGCACCGGCAAATGCAAATGGCTGACCAGCTTGGGCAGCTTGTCATACGCCGCGATCAATGCCGGCGTGAATTCATTGGGGTGGCTGGTGGTGTAGCGCAAACGCTCGATACCGGGGATGTCGCAAACGTACTCGAGCAAGGTTGCAAAGTCGGCCATCTCGCCGCTCTGGCCCATCGGGGCGCGGTAGGCGTTGACGTTCTGGCCCAGCAGCGTAATTTCTTTGACGCCCTGGTCGGCCAGTCCGGCTACCTCGACCAGCACATCCTCAAACGGGCGGTTAATTTCTTCGCCCCGCGTGTAGGGCACCACGCAGTAGCTGCAGTATTTGGAACAGCCCTCCATCACGCTCACAAAGGCCGAAGCACCCTCGACCTTGGCCGGTGGCAAATGGTCAAATTTCTCGATTTCCGGAAAGCTGATATCCACCTGGGGGCGGTTTTGCACTTGCCGCTGGCGCAGCATGTCGGGCAGGCGGTGCAGGGTTTGGGGGCCAAACACCACGTCCACATAGGGCGCACGGGCGATGATGCTCGCCCCTTCCTGGCTGGCCACGCATCCGCCCACACCAATTTGCGCGCCTTTTTTCTTGCGCTGACGCGCCCGGCCGAGGTCCGAGAAAACCTTTTCCTGGGCTTTCTCCCGCACCGAGCAAGTATTGAACAAAATCAGGTCCGCCTCCTCGAGGACGGCGGTTTTTTCATAGCCTTCGGCGGCGCCTAAGACGTCGGCCATCTTGTCCGAGTCGTACTCGTTCATTTGGCAGCCGAAAGTTTTGATGAAGACTTTTTTGGACATGGTATTTCCAGCGGATCGTGGTGTTTTCCAGAGGCTGAGGGAGAAGAAAAAAGGGCACTGCCGTGCCCTTTTTCACCAATGTGGTGGTGATAGGTGGATTTGAACCACCGACATCAGCATTATGAATGCTGCGCTCTAACCAACTGAGCTATATCACCGAAGGCGCGGATTATAGCCATACATGGCTCCTGCCCGGCGCACGCAAACTGGTGTGCGCAACAGCCATGAAAGCGCTTGCTTACCGCCGATTTGGCGGCCACAGGCACAGATGCACACAAATTTGCAATATTTTCATATTCTTTTTGATATTGATTTAAAATTTGCGAATTTCAACGCAACTGAAGTGAAACCATGCACCAAAAACATCCCCGTTTCGTGCCTTTCGCCCTCAGCGCCCTGCTCTTGGGCTACGGTGTAAGTAGCTACAGCCAAACCTCCATGGGCACGGACCCAGCACCCTCCCATCTGCGCTTTTCGGGTTTTGCCACCCTCGGCGTGGTCAGTAACAGCAACCCAGATGCGGGCGTGGTCTTTTCCGGCGCACAAAGCAAACCAGCTTTCAAGGGCCTGTCGGCTGACCTGGACTCGGTTTTGGGGCTCCAATGGGACTATGCATTGCGCCCGGATACCTCATTGACCGTCCAGGCCTTGGCCCGGGCGGGCGAAGACCTGCAGCCCAGTTTGCGCATGGCCTACCTTGAACACAGATTGGGTACCGTCAGTGCCCGCGGCGGGCGCATGCGCACCCCCCTGTTTTTAGATACCTATGCCGAAGAAATCGGCTACGCCAACCCCCTGATTCGTGGCCCCCTACCGCTTTACGGGGCAGCGCCCTCGCAAATCATCCATCTCGATGGCGCCAGTCTGCAGTGGCGTATGCCCTGGGCCCTGGGATCTGTGCTTATAGAAGGTTATTACGGCAATGGCCGCTTCAAGCACGTATGGTTTTCTGCCACAGCGGTCGAACAGGCCAGCGTTATCGTAGATGACATTACTGGTATTACCTTGAGCACCACGCTGGGCAATACCTCCGTGCGCGTGGCGCGCACCAACTTGGGCTCTTACCGAATTGATTCAAGCAATAACACCGAGCTCAATAGCGGTATCGCCGCTTTGAGCAATGGCCTGACCCGCGCCGCTGCAAGCTACGCTGGCGTACCGACGATTGCCCAAAGTTTGGTGGCCAAGGCCCGGGTTTTGGACAGCTTCTACGACGCCCTGCATGCACCGCAACAGTACACCGGATTCGGGTTTACAAGCAATTTTGGACAGCTTACGGTTTTGTGCGATTGGGCCACTTGGAATCTCAACACCGAAATGCTGGGCAAGCTCAATGCCTGGCAGCTCACCTTGACCTATGAAACCGCCTACGGCACGCCCTATGTCTCGGTCTCGCAAAAGAACCGGACCACACCCCGGGGCGATACCAGCCAAGTCACGCCCACAGGCGTACCTGGACTGGCGCAACTCGATGCGGGCATCGCAGGTCTGCGCGGCGGACTAGACCGTTTAGCCCTGTATACCGATGCGTCCATGCAATCGTTCACGCTGGGTGCGCGATGGGAATTAGCAAACAACATGGCGCTCAAGGCGCAATACGACCTGCTCAGCACGCCCAGCCCCCAACTTACTGGCGCCTTCAAGGTCCGAGCCATACCGTTTGACAACAATGTCAATCTGTTTTCAGTGGCCCTCGATGTGGTCTTCTAAAAGGGCAGGCGCGAGAAAGCTCGTTCTCGCCTGCCTGAGCGCTTGCTTTGTGGCCTCGAGCATGTCCCAGTCGCCCAATAGCGACCACAGCACGCTTGTGGTCGTGGGCCGGCGCGACATCGAGGCGGACAAACTAAGTGCCGAGCAGGTTGCACGCATCTACTTTAGACAGGCGACCTCGCTTCCTACCGGCGCGCACGTCGAACCGCTCGACTTGCGGGAAGGCTCGCCACTTTATATAGATTTTTACAGCCGGGTGACGGGCAAGTCGCCCGCCCAGGTACGCGCATATTGGGCTCGGCAGTCCTTTAGCGGCATGGGCATACCGCCACGCCAATTTGCATCCACCTCGGATGTCATCAAAGTGGTGCTTAAAACGCCTGGAACGATTGCCTACATTCCCAAAAAAGACCTTGAGGACGAGCTCAAGGTGCTCCTGGACATCGGCAAATAGACCCGCCAAGGCAGACCCAATGAAATCAGTACGACTAAGCCTCATGGCGCCGGCGATTTGGCTCTCGGGAAGGCTCAATTTCGCCCTGAAATTTGCCTTCGTTGGGATTGTGAGTTTGCTGATTGGAATTTACATCAGCGTACCCTTGTTTACACAAGCCAACCGCAGCATTGCCTTGGTTGAATTGCAACAAGCTGGCGTGCAAGAGGTAGGTCAGCAAGTGCGCCTTTTGAGCGAGCTTGTATTGCTGCGCAGCCAAACGCTAGCGAAGGACTCGCCGTCAGCCCGAAAGGCCATGCAGGCGTTGGTGCCGCAAATCGACGAAGTCCTACGACGCGCACACCAGGACGGAAACGCCAAACTGGCCGAGGTCTTCGCTAAAGAATGGGCCAATTTGCAAAAAATAGGGCCGCAGGAGGACAAAAGGCGGGTTTTTGCCGCCTACACCGCCGCCATCTACGCCTTAGCTGCCCAGATCCGTGAGAACGCTCGCACACACCGCTTCAATGTAGACCCGCAATTGGATGCTGCCTTTGACATGCTGAGCACCCGCCTGCCATCGGTGATAGATGTGCTTGAAAAGCAACATCATGTTTTGGCCATGGATGCCACGGAGATGGCCACCTTCGCGCTGACGGGACAGGTCGCCCTCGATGAGGCCATACCGGCCCTGCGCGCCGGGGTCGAACAACTCAAAACAAGCCTGCAAGCCCTCCCCAGCGAGGATCTGACCACCTCGGCCCAAGATCTAACGCTGGCTATTGATCAGCTGATTCGAGGCATTAATCAACAACAAGAAGTCGTAGACCAACTAGGCGCCAAAAACCGGACTTCTGCCGACTTCGCCCCGAGTCTGGAAAAACTCTACGCCCTGGCCCATGCCAATGTCGCTTTGTCCGAAGTGTTATTGAAGCAAACCGAACTGGCTGTCGGGATCGTAATGGAGCACCGTAAGGAAGCGGTCAGTAGCAGTCGCCAATGGCTGATTGGCGCGTTGCTCTTAGGCACTTTCGGCGTTGGCTATTTGTTTTATGGCTTTTATATCGGCATTCTGAAATCCGTCAACGCCCTGACCCGAGGCACCACGGCCTTTTGCGCGGGCCACCATGCGGTTCGGATTGAGATTCACAGCAAAGACGAGTTGCTGGTATTGGGTACCAATTTCAACACCATGGCCCAGGAGGTCGAGCGCCTGATGGACACGATCCATTCGCAGAATCAGGTCCGGGAGCGCGATCTCAAAGTTCTTGTGGATGCGCTTGAGACCAAAAACGAAGTGCTTTATGCCGTCAATGAGCGGGTGCAGGAGGAACTCAATTTGGCGCGCAGCGTCCAATTGGCCATACTGCCACAGCAATTCCCGAAGGAATCAGACTGGTCTGTGTATGCCTGCATGCATCCAGCGCGCGAGTTGGGAGGCGATTTTTACGACTCCTTTGCACTACCCAACGGACGCCATGGAATCCTCGTGGCCGATGTGTCGGGCAAAGGGGTGGGAGCCGCCTTTTTTATGGCCGTGTCGCGTACTGTCTTGCTGGACTCTGCAATGGCAGCGCGCAGTCCAGCGCAGGTCTTGGCCTTGGCCAATGACCTTTTGTGCACACGCAACCCCATGGATTTATTTGTTACAGCCTGTTATGGGATTTATGACCCCCGTGAAGGCACGCTGGTGTATGCATGCGCAGGGCATATGCCTCCTTTGGTCAGGCACGCACAGGGCGAGATTGAGACCCTAAGTACTACCAACGACTTGGCGCTTGGCGTCATGCCGCAAATGCCCTACTCCGAACATTGCCTCACCTTGGCACCCGGCGACACTTTGCTGATGTACACCGACGGCATTACCGAAGCATTTTCTAGCCAGGGCCGTGCCTTTGGCGACGCACGACTTAAAGCCTGGCTTAGCGGCAGCCAACCGCATCGAGGTACCCGGTGGATGGTAGAAGACCTGGTGCAACACGTGGCCGACTTTGTGGACGGTGCCGAAGCCTCCGACGACCTAACCTGTTTGTTTTTATGCCGCAGCGGCTTGTCGGTTTGAGGGCCAACCTCGCCCAAGCGCGTGGTGTATTGAGTTTAATTTCTGCATCTATGGAGTACTGAGTATGGACACTATTGCCGCACGCGCGGATGGAAAACAGCTTTTGCTGGACTATGTGATGCCCTCACAGGTCCAACTGTTTGAATCCCTGGCCGATATCGTGGAAAACGCGATCAGTGATCGCCCCGATATCGCGTTTTCGACCACGATTTGCCTGGAAGAGTTGATCACCAACACCATAGAGCACGGTCTGTGCAATTCGCCAGACCACAGCATCCGGGTGCGCATCATGCGCGGCCCAGAGGGCCTGGAAATTTCGGTCAAGGACGACGCACCCGCATTCGACCCGTTTCATGACGCGCCCCTTCCCGACCTCAATGCCGACGTGGAGAACCGCGCCGTGGGCGGTCTGGGCCTGCACATTGTGCGCACCCTGATGGACGAGGCCTGGGCCAGCTACGACGGCACCGGCAACCTGATCACATTAAAGAAAAACTTCCGTTAGCAGACGCGAAGGCCCGCACCCTTTGAGAGAAAGCATATCTATGAACTTTGATTACACCTTGCAAACCGTCGACGGTTTGAAGCAACTGCACCTGTCGGGCCGGCTGGACAGCGCCACCTCCATGGCACTGGAAAAAACCATCAACACCTTGTTTGAATCCAAGCAAGACCGCGCATTGATCGATTTTTCCGGACTGAGCTACATCTCCAGCGCCGGTTTGCGCCTGATTTTGGTCGCTGCCAAACGCGCCCGCCAGTGTGGTGGGCGGCTGATTTTGTGCGGCCTAGCGCCCACGGTGCGCGAAGTATTCGAAATCAGCGGTTTTCTCAAAATTATGGAAACCGCTGACTCGCAGGAGGCCGCAGTCGCGCTCCTGCAAACCGCCTAGCGGTGGGTAAACACGGGCTTGCGTTTGTGCATGAAGGCGTCCATGCCTTCTTTTTGGTCGGCAGTGGCGAACAAAGCGTGGAACAGCCGCCGCTCAAAATGCACACCGTCGGCGAGCCCACTTTCAAACGCACGGTTCACCGCCTCCTTGGCAGCGCGGGTGGCCATCTGTGAAAAGCTGCAAATCGTCAAGGCAGCGCCCAAGGCCTCGTCCATCAGTTTGTCCAGTGGCACCACGCGGCTGACCAGACCAGCGCGCTCGGCCTCTGCGGCGTCCATCATGCGGGCGGTCAAAGCCATATCCATGGCCTTGGCTTTGCCCACGGCGCGCGGCAAGCGCTGTGTGCCGCCCGCGCCAGGAATCACGCCCAGCTTGATTTCGGGTTGGCCAAAACGGGCGTTATCGGCGGCGATGATGAAGTCGCACATCATGGCCAGCTCGCAGCCGCCGCCCAGGGCAAAGCCGCTGACGGCGGCAATTACGGGTTTACGGATGCTGCGAATGGTCTCCCAGTTGCGGCTGATGTAGTCGCCCGCGTACACGTCAGCAAAGCTGTAGCCGGCCATGGCGCCGATGTCGGCGCCGGCAGCAAAGGCTTTTTCGCTGCCGGTGATGACCATGCAGCCGATGGCGGGGTCGGCATCAAAGGCTAAAAGTGCATGGCCGAGTTCGTCCATCAGTTGGTCGTTAAGCGCATTGAGCTGCTGGGGCCGGTTCAGGGTGAGGATGGCCACTTTGTCGGCTTCGATCCGGGTCGTAATCAGTTCGTAGTGCATAGTCGTCTTGGGAAAGTCAAAAACATCCAAAAAACGGCCCGCTTATGCGCCGGGCCATTGCGCAGGTCCGCGCTCGCCGCACACCAGTCGCAGCGTACTGGCCGAGGCTGACAGCTTGACTGGCAAACGCACAATCCGCTGTTCACGCGCTACCAGCGCCACAAATCGCTTTTGCGTACCCAATAAGGTGTTTAGGTCATCCAGTTTGGCAATGCGCCACGCAGCACTGGTACGCCCTGGCCCAGGCAGTTCTACGCCCAGCCATTCATCCCGGGCCATCAGGCCGGCCGCCAAGGCAGGACTGCCCGACAGCACGGTTTTGATCTGCACGCCCGCCGGGCTGTCCGCACTGCGAATACCCAGGCGCTCGGCCAAAGCGGCGGGCTCGTCTTGCAGCTCCAGGCCTTGGGCGCTCAGTAGTTCGCGCAAGGGCAGGGGCCGGGTGCTGTGGACCCAGGCTTTGATCTCGGGCGCCCAGGACCGGCCGGTTTGTTCCTGCAATACCGCCAGCAAATCGTCCTCCCGCATGGGACCGGCCGCACAGCGCTGCCACAGGCCGCGCATCACCGCGTCCAGAGTGCTATTGCCCTGCGCGCGTAATCGCAGGTCCAGGCACAGCGCGACCAGCGCGCCCTTGGTGTAGTAGCTGACGGTGGCGTTCGGCGTGTTTTCGTCCGGGCGGTAGTATTTGATCCAGGCGTCGCGGCTGGCTTGCGCCACCGACTGCACGCCCGCGCCCGGCGTCTGCAGCACCTGGTTGATGGTTTTGGTGAGCAGTTTGCAATACGTCGCATCATCAATGAGGCCACTGCGACGCAAAAGCAAATCGTCGTAATAGCTGGTAAAACCTTCGAAAAACCAGAGCAAGTCGGTGTAGTTTTCTTGGCTGTAGTCGTAGCGCGCAAACTCTGCTGGGCGCAATCGCTTGACGTTCCAAGTATGAAAATACTCGTGGCTGATCAGGCCCAAGAGCGTGGTGTAGCCCTCGCCCGTTTTGGCCTCGCCTACTCTGGGCAGGTCACGCCGGGCGGCGATCAGCGCGGTGCTGTTGCGATGTTCCAGGCCGCCATAGCCTTCGGGCACGGCGTTCAGCATAAATACATAGTGCGAAAACGGCACCTGGCGCGTCAGTGCCTTGGCCGACTGGCCCTCTTGGCCATGCCAAAAGCGAATCTGGGTTTCGCAAATAGTGCGTGTGTCGGCCAGCAAGCGTTCGCCGTCAAAAGACGGCAATGCGCCAGCGACCACCAAGCGGTGCGCAATGCCGCAGGCGACAAACTCGCCACTCCAAAACGCGCCCAGCTCGAAAGGGCAATCGGCCAGCTCATCGTAATCCACAGCCTGGTAAGTGCCAAATCCGCGTGCGTCGGTGCGTACCGGCGCCAAGCCGGTAGCCACTTGCCAGCCGCCCATGGCCGCGCTGGCGAGCACCTCGATGCGCTGCGGCCCATCGGTTTGCCCCGCTACGCGCAGGCACAAGCTGGTCGCGTTAAAGAAGCCGCGTACATCGTCCAGCCAGGCCGTGCGCACCGAGTTATCAAAGGCGTAGACCTGGTAGTGCACTTGCAAGGCCTGCGCGCTGTCGCAACGCAGCTGCCAAGAGGCCTTGCCGGTTTGCGTGAGCGCCACGTTACGCCCGCCCTGGGTGGCGCGCAAACCTTGTAAATGCTTGGAAAACTCGCGCACCAAATAGCTGCCCGGAATCCACACCGGCAAAGCCAGGTCCTGCACGGCGGCGGGCTGGGCAATGGTCAGCGTGACCTGCCACAAATGCGCACTGTGGCTGAGCGCCTCGATACAAAAATGCACGGGCGCGAGGGCTGCACGGGCGCGGGTCGGCGATATTTTCTTCATGCGGTATTTTGGCGTTTCGCCCGGATCTAGGGTTTGGCCGCTTGGGCTAGCAATTGCTCCACGCGCTTGTTATCAATAGCGCCGGGCACGCGCGTGCTATTGCTAAAGATCAGTGTGGGAGTTCCGGTAATTTTGTGCTTGCGGCCCAGTTCTGCGTTGCGCACGACAGCCCCGGCGTCGCAACTGGCAGGCGCGGCGCTGGCGGCTTGCTCGCGCAGCATCCAGTCCAACCAAGCGGCGCCCCGGTCTTTGGCGCACCAAATGGCTTTGGACTTTTCCATCGAATCGGCGCCCAGCACGGGCAGCAAAAACATATAGACCGTGACGTTGTCCACCTTTTGCAAATCACGCTCAAAGCGTTTGCAATAGCCGCAGTTGGGGTCTTCAAACACCGCCAGCTTGCGCTCGCCCTTGCCGCGCACCACCACAAAAGCGTCCTTCAGGGGCAGCGCCTCAAACTTGATGGCGGTGAGCTTGTCCACCCGCTCCTCCGTCAGATTGCGCTTGCTGCGGGTGTCGATCAGGATGCCATCGATCAGGTAATTGGCCTGGGCGTCGGTGTAATAAATGTCCACGCCATCCACACGCACTTCAAACAGACCGGGCAATTCGCTTTTGCGCACCTCGTCAATTTTTCCCATATCGGGCAAACGGGCTTGCAGGTTTTTGCGGATAAGGGCTTCGTCCGCCTGGGCCAAGCCATAGGCGCCCAACGATAGCAGCAGGCATAGGCGCAGCAGAAAGGAATTCATGGTGTTGTATTTCAAAGTTCAGGCCCGCAGGCCCATGGCCTGGCGGGCAATCCAATGTTTGAGGGGGCCGCTGTGGGAAAAGGCTGTGAGCCCCCAATTGCGCGCTGCTTGAATGGCCGGATGGGATTGCGAAAAAAGGTTTTGCAAGGCATCGCCTGCGCCACCCACCATGGCGACAGCGCTTTTGCGCTCACGGGCGTAGGTTTGTAAAAGGCGCGCATCGCCCACGCTGCGCCAGTAGGGCTTGGCCTCCAGCAGGGCCGAGAGGCAGGCCACATCGCCCAAGCCCAGGTTCAGGCCTTGGCCGGCCAAGGGGTGTACGGCGTGGGCGGCGTCTCCGGCCAGCGCCCAGGCGCCATCGGCATGCACGCCAAACCATTGGCGCGCCGTGGCGCTCACCAGCGGCCAAACCGCACGCTCGCTGATCAACGCCAGGGGGCCCAGGCTGCTTTGGCTGGCAGCGAGCAGGGCAGCACAGAATTCCTCCTCGGATTCGGCCTGCAAAGCTTGCGCGCGACCCGGCGGCAGCGACCAGACCAGCGCGCAACTGCTTCCCTGCGGACCGTCCAGGGGCAGGAAAGCCAGTATCTCGGGGTCTCCGTCGGCCGTGGCGAACCACTGGCGGGCGGTTTGGCCATGGGGCTGTTCGCAACGCACCCGCGCCGCCAAAGCCCATTGGGCGTAAGCGTGGCTGTCGAAATCGACACCGTAGGCGGCCCGCGTGCTGCTGGCCTTGCCCTCGCACACCACCGTGAGCGCCGCCGGGACCGGGGTGTCGCGCACTTCTATCAGGCTCTGGAAACCAACGGCCTGGGCCAATAGGCCTTCGAGTGTGGGCACATCCACAATCCAGTTGAGCGCCTCGGCGGCTTGTTCGGCAGCGTCAAATTGCAGCGCGCCGCCCGCGTCACCGCGCACCTGCATGGACAGCACGGGCGTGGCGTGCATGGGGTCAGGCCAGCAACGCAGGCCCTGGAGCAGTTCGCGCGAGGCGCCATTGAGGGCGTAAGCGCGCACATCGCTGTGGCCGCTGGCCGCGGCGGTGCCGGGCGCCTGCACCAGCGCGACGCGCAGGCGGCGGGCCGCCAGTTGCAAAGCCAAAGCGCGCCCGACAATGCCGGCGCCGCGAATACACACGTCAAAAGGTCGTCCCATGCGGGTCATTGTAGGAGGGGCGGCCCCCGCAGCAGCCCCCTTTATTACAATGCGCGCTGCTCCGCCACCCCGGACGACATACCTGCCCGCACCGCCCATGGCCGGCGCAGATCCCCCGAAACGAAGGACTTCCCCATGAAATGCGGCATCGTAGGCCTGCCCAATGTCGGTAAATCGACCCTGTTTAACGCGCTGACCAAGGCCGGCATCGCAGCTGAAAACTACCCCTTTTGCACCATCGAGCCCAATGTAGGGGTGGTCGAGGTGCCCGACCTGCGCCTGGCGCAACTCTCCGAGATTGTTCAGCCCGAGCGCGTGGTACCGGCAATTGTGGAGTTTGTCGACATCGCCGGCCTGGTTGCTGGCGCCAGCACCGGCGAGGGCTTGGGTAACAAGTTTTTGGCCCACATCCGCGAGACCGACGCCACCATCAATGTGGTGCGCTGCTTTGAGGACGACAACGTGATCCACGTCGCCGGCCGGGTGGACCCGATCGCGGACATCGAAGTCATCCAAACCGAGCTGTGCCTGGCCGACCTGTCCAGCGTCGAGAAAGCCTTGCACCGCGTGACCAAAACGGCGCGCTCGGGCGACAAAGAATCCATCAAGCTGGTCGCCATCCTCGAAAAGTGCCAAGCTGCGCTCAACGAAGCCAAGCCGGTGCGCACCCTGGACTTCAGCAAAGAAGAGCTGCCACTGCTCAAACAGTTCTTCTTAATTACCGCCAAGCCCGCCATGTTTGTCGCTAATGTGGCCGAAGATGGCTTTGAGAACAACCCCTTGCTCGAGCGCCTGCAAGCTTTTGCTGCGGCGCAAAACGCGCCGGTGGTGGCCATCAGCGCCAAACTGGAAGCCGAACTGAGCGAGATGAGCGACGAAGACCGCTTGTTATTCCTGCAAGAGCTTGGGCAGACTGAGCCAGGTCTGAACCGACTGATCCGCTCGGCCTACCGGCTCTTGGGCTTACAAACTTATTTCACAGCCGGCGTGAAAGAAGTTCGAGCCTGGACCATCCACGTGGGCGATACCGGCCCGCAGGCCGCCGGTGTGATCCACACCGATTTTGAAAAAGGCTATATCCGCGCCCAGACCATCGCCTTTGAGGACTTCATTCAATTCCGTGGCGAGCAAGGGGCAAAGGATGCGGGCAAAATGCGCGCTGAAGGCAAGGAATACGTGGTCAAAGACGGCGACGTGATGAATTTCCTGTTCAGCTCCTAAGCCCGCCGCGCCCCGCACAACGCTCTCACCTGTTTACTGGAGAAAACCATGCCCGCATTGCTACCCCATATCGACCCGGACGGACTGCTGGAGTTTTCGGTCGTTTATACCGACCGCGCCTTGAACCATATGTCCCAGCGCTTTCAGGGCGTGATGCGCGACATCTCGCGCATGCTCAAGACGGTGTACGGCGCCAAATCGAGCGTGTTGGTGCCCGGCAGCGGTACTTTTGGCATGGAAGCGGTCGCGCGCCAATTTGCCACCGGCAAGAACGTGCTGGTCATCCGCAACGGTTGGTTCAGCTACCGGTGGACACAGATTTTTGACATGGGCAACATCCCCGCCCATGCCACGGTGCTCAAGGCCCGCCGCCTTAGCCAGGACAGCCAGGCCGCCTGGATTCCCTGCCCGATTGAAGAAGTAGTGGCCACCATCCTGGCCGAGAAACCGGCCGTCGTGTTCGCCCCCCACGTGGAAACTTCGGCTGGCATGATCTTGCCCGACGATTATTTGCGCGCCGTGGCGGACGCGGTGCACCAGGTGGGCGGCTTGTTTGTGCTGGACTGCATTGCCTCGGGCACTATCTGGGTGGACATGCAAGCGACCGGCGTGGACGTGCTGGTCACCGCACCGCAAAAAGGCTGGAGCGGCTCGCCCTGCTGCGCCATGGTCATGCTCAGCGAGCGCGCGCGCAGCGCCATTGACAGCACGACCAGCAGCAGCTTTGCCTGCGACCTCAAAAAATGGCTGCAAGTGATGGAGGCCTATGAAAACGGCACCCACATGTACCACACTACTATGCCAACCGACGCCATCACCCGTCTGCAAGAGGTGATGCTCGAGACCGAAAGCTACGGCTTTGAAAAAGTTCGCGCCGAGCAGTGGGACCTGGGCCGCAAAGTGCGCGCTCTGATGGAAGGCCGCGGTATCCGCAGCGTGGCGGCCCCCGGTTTTCAGGCGCCTGGCGTGGTGGTCAGCTACACCACGGATACCGCGATGCACAACAGC